>CAZIDA010000375.1:0-3961 GCA_964537865.1 uncultured Acidobacteriota bacterium | reverse complement strand
CCGCTCAGTTCCGACTCCTCCCGCAAAGCGCAAATTCTTTCATGATATAATCGCGTGTTTTCGAGTTTCCGGAGATTCTTCATCGAAGGACGTTGAGCAATGAAGCGAGAGATCCCAAAGGTTTATGATCCCAAGAGCGCCGAAGAGAAGTGGTATCCCTTTTGGGAAAGCAAGGGCTATTTCGTGGCGGACGTGAATTCTTCGAAGCCGCCCTACGTGATGGTGATTCCTCCGCCCAACGTCACCGGGACTTTGCACATGGGGCACATGCTGGTGTGCACGCTTCACGACATCCTGGCGCGGTGGCGGCGAATGAGCGGCGACAATGTTCTGTGGTTGCCGGGAATGGATCACGCCGGCATCGCGACGCAAAACGTCGTGGAGCGACAGTTGAGAGAGGAAAAACTCACGCGGCACGACCTCGGCCGGGAAGAATTTGAGAAGCGCGTCTGGCAGTGGAAGGAAAAAAGCGGCGGCATCATTTTGAAGCAGATGCGTCGGCTGGGCGCGTCGCTCGATTGGTCCCGCGAGCGCTTCACGCTGGACGACGGACTCTCTCGCGCGGTGCGCGAAGTGTTTGTTCGCTTTTTCGAAGACGGGCTCATTTACCGGGCTACGCGTTTGATCAACTGGTGCCCCCGATGCTCCACGGCGCTCTCCGATTTGGAAGTGAAGTACGAAGAACGCAGCGGAAAATTGTGGGTGGTGAAATATCCTTTGAAGCCGCTCGCCGGCGAACCTCCCAACGGAGAGGAATTCGTGACCGTGGCAACGACTCGGCCCGAAACGATGTTGGGCGACGCCGCGCTCGCCTTCAATCCCAAAGATGAGCGGTACTTCTTTCTGAAGGGGCGAACCGCCATCCTGCCGCTCATGAATCGTGAGATTCCGATTCTCGAAGACGAAATCGTCGATCCGGAATTTGGAACCGGCATCGTCAAAGTCACGCCGGCGCACGATCCCAACGATTATGAAATTGGCCTGAAGAACGATCTGCCGCAGATTTCCATTCTCGACGAGCAGGGGCGCATCATCAACGCCGAGCCTTACAACGGAATGGATCGCTATGCGGCGCGCAAGGAAGTCTTGGAAGATTTGAAAATGCAAGGCCTGCTCGTGGAGGAGAAGAACCACGTTCACAACGTCGGGAAGTGCGACCGCTGCGGAACCGTGGTGGAGCCGCTGATTTCGACGCAATGGTTTTTGAAGATGAGCGATCCGGACCCTTCCAAGAATTTAAGCGCGCCGGCGTTGAAGGCAGTGGAAGACGGATACGTCAAATTTGTCCCGGGCAACAAGTTCAACATCTATCGCGAATGGATGACGAACATCCGCGACTGGTGCATCTCGCGGCAGTTGTGGTGGGGCCATCGCATCCCGGTGTGGTATTGCGACGACTGCGGTCATGTATTTGCTTCGCGGGTCGACGCCGTCAATTGCTCGAAATGCCACAGCGCCAAGATTCATCAAGATCCGGATGTGCTCGATACTTGGTTTTCGTCGCAACTGTGGCCGTTCTCTACCTTGGGATGGCCGGACGACACGGCGGATCTGAAGAAGTTTTATCCGACCACCACCCTGATCACAGGCGCCGACATCATCTTCTTCTGGGTCGCTCGCATGATCATCAGCGGCTTGCGATTCATGGGGCACGAGAGATATCGAGGGCAAGAGCCGGCCCTCCGGAGTTATCTCGATTGGAATGCGGAGCACTGGCAACGGGCCGTTCCGTTCCAGACCGTCTATTTCAACGTGCTGGTGCGCGATGCCGAAGGCCAGAAGATGTCGAAGTCCAAGAACAACGTCATCGATCCGCTGGAGGTTACGGAGCAATTCGGCACGGACGCGGTTCGTTTCACTTTGGCGGCGATGGCGGCGCCGGGAAGCGACATCGCGCTCTCGCGCGAACGCATGGAAGGTTATCGCGCGTTTGCGAATAAAATTTGGAACGCCGCGCGCTTCGTGCTGATGAATTTGCCGGAGGAATCCATCGAGTGCGATCCCGATCGAGATTTGGATCGCGCCGCTTCCGTCTTCGACCGCTGGATCCGCTCGCGGCTGGCGGCCGTGACGGAAGAGTTGGATCAGGCGCTCCGAGAATTTCGTTTTCACGAAGCGGCGCACGTGGTGTATCAATTCTTCTGGCACGAGTTGTGCGACTGGTATCTGGAACTCATCAAGCCGACGCTCACCGATGGCTCCGCGCCGCGTGAGGTGCGACTGTCGCAAGCGCGTTTTCTGGTGTCGGTGTTTGATTACGCCTTGCGGTTGCTGCATCCCTTCATGCCGTTTATTACCGAAGAGTTGTGGCACGACCTGCCGATGCGAGGAGAATCGTTGTGCGTCGCCACGTTCCCGGTGAACTTGAGCTCGAAATGCCGGGATGCGGAAGCGGAGCTGGCCATTGATTTGTTGCGCGGCGTCGTGTCAGGAATTCGGAGCTTGCGATCGGAACACGGCTTGGCGCCGTCTCAAAAAATCCCGGCGCAGGTGTTTCTCGTTCAGCCGCGGCATGAGAAATTGCTCAAAGGCTTTGACGCGCCTATTCGTCAGTTGGCGGGCGTGAAGGAACTTCACATCTCCAGCGGCAAGGTTTCGGACGCCAAAGGACTGAAGCATATCGAAGCCGATTTTGCGGTGATGATTCCGGCTTCGGTGATCAGCGATCCGGCGAAGGAAATGGAGCGCCTGCAGCGGGAACGCGAGAAGCTGGAAAAAGATTTGGACAGCGTTCGCAAGAAACTGGACGACCCTCACTTTGTTGAGCGTGCTCCCGCGGCGGTCATTGCCGACTGGCGAAATCGCCAGCAGGAGCTTCAGACCAAGCATCAGCGGATTGTCGAAAACTTGAGCATCTATTCGGGGAGCTGACGAATCCGCTGGAGCAACCCTCAACGGAGACGATCGGTCCCAGGCAGGTCAAGGAGAACTCCCGTGGATGCGACAACCGTCAGGAAGATTGATCGTCTGTTGGATCTCATGGTGAACCACGCCATGGTGGTGGTGTCCGGTGAAAAGATCGCCCACGAGCTGCACGTCACCCGATCCTCGGTGTGGTACTGGGTTGAGAAGTTGCGCGCGCTGGGCTGCGATATCGAAGGCGTGCAGACCACCGGATATCGCCTGAAAAAGTTGCCGGACCTGCTGGCGCCTCAGCTTGTGCAGCAAGAGTTGGGGTCGAGCTCATTCGGGGAAAAGATTCATCATTTTTTGGAGATCGGTTCCACCAATGAGGAAGCCATGCGGCAGGCCCTCGCGGGCAGCCCCGAAGGCACGCTGATTTTGGCGGAAGAGCAAAAGTCCGGACGCGGACGCTTGGGACGCTCTTGGTACTCCGCGCCGCTGAAGGGAATTTATGGCTCCCTCATTTTGCGTCCAGGTCTGCCGCCGGCAAAGGCGCCTCTGCTGACTCTGGCGGCGGCGCTCGCGGTTCGCGATGCCGTCACGCACGCCTCCGATCTTCCAGTGGATATCCGGTGGCCCAACGATCTCATGATCCGGGGAAAGAAGTTCGGCGGCATTCTGGCGGAGATGAACGCGGAGGTGGGGCGAATTCAGTTCGTCGTTCTCGGCTTGGGCATCAACGTCAATCATTCTTCCTTTCCCAAGGAGATTGCCGCGTTGGCCACTTCGTTAAAAATCGAGACGGGACGAAGTTGGTCGCGAATCGAACTGATCGGTCGCGTTCTTCGCGGGCTGGAAACACTTTATCGGGATTTGGAGAAACGCGGCGGGACCGCTCTCATTGAGCGATGGACCAAGAGTTCCTCTTATGCCCATGGAAAGAAAGTTCGCATCGTGAACGACGGCGCCTCGATGGAAGCGGAAACCCTGGGGCTGGATGAAAACGGATTTCTGAAAGTGCGGCGACAAGACGGACAAGTGGAGACGGTTTATTCCGGGACCGTGCAGGATGTTGAATGACTCCGCCGGTCAGAATGCATTTCACCGGTGAATTGAA
>CAZIDA010000374.1:1598-3961 GCA_964537865.1 uncultured Acidobacteriota bacterium | reverse complement strand
CCGTCGAGCCTTGGTCGGTTCAGTATCACCAAGTTTACTCACCTCGATGGAGCTGACATTGTTAGGCAATCATATGGACACGGGATTCTGCCGCAAAACCCCCGGGCTTTGGAATTGACAGACATGCCGATGGATCCTAAATCGCCGACCTCGAGTTTACGGTCCTTCCTCTGACCGAAAACATTGGCCATCGGGCATTGGTCTATATCGAAGAATACGGCCTCGCGACTGGAATGCGGGCGGGCGACGCCATCATCGTCGCCACAGCAACCGAGAATGGCCTGAAGCTGGCCACCAGTAATGCCAAACATTTCCGGGCTGTAAGAGATTTGGATTGGCGCCTCTTCAAGCCATGAAGAAGCATTGCATGGTACAATTGCAGGGTGCTCAAGGCCTTGCCACACGAACAAATGACCGTCAAAGTCATTCGCGATGGAATCAAACCGCGCGTTGACGGGTGGATCGGCGCCTCTACCGAAGAGCGCATTGAAGCGGTGTGGACGCTGACGAAGCTCTGTCTTACCTGGAAGAACAACCTGGCCGATGAGCCCAGACTTCAAAGAACTGTTACTCGCCTTCAACGCGCACAACGTTGAGTACTTGATCGTAGGCGGGCATGCTCTGGCGGCGTACGGTCACGTGCGCGCGACGAAAGATCTGGAAGTTTGGGTTCGACCGAATCGAGCGAATGTGCATTGCGACCTCAGACTTCTTGCTGGAAAAGCCCGATTGTACAGACTTGCCTAACGGGCGCCGCCAGCCAATCTGAAATCTCAATTGACCGGCTTGACCTCTTCCATCAAGCTGAAGAACCCCTCCGCCAATGTGGGATGGATGTAGACTGCGCCCTTCAACAGCGTGTACGGCAGTTTTGCGAGCATGACCGTGGCGAGGATTTGGACAAGCTCGCCGCCCTCCGATGCGAGGATGGAGGCGCCCAAGATGCGGTCGTCCGAAGCGTCCACGACCAGCTTCATGAGCCCGGCGGTCTCGTCGCGTTCGATCGCCCGCGCCACGTGCGTCATGGGAATCTTTCCGATCTTCAGTTTCTTTCCCTTGGCTCTGGCTTCTTTTTCCGTCATACCAACGCCGCCGAGTTGCGGATCGGTAAAGACCGAATACGGCGCCAGGCGGTCCCGAGTGCTGAGATTCTTTCCTTCGAAAAGGTTGCCGAAAATGATTTGGAAATCGTTGTAGGAGATATGGGTGAAGGCGGGCCCGCCCTTGACGTCGCCTATCGCCCAAATGCCCGGGACATTCGTCTCCAACCGGTCGTTGACTTTAATGTTCCCCGCCGGGTCGGTTTCCACGCCTGCCTTTCCGAGATCGAGGATGTCGGTATTGGGAATTCGGCCGACGGCTACGAGGAGATGAGATCCGCTCAATGTTCTCTCACCGTTCTTGGACTCGAGAGTGAGGAGGATTTGTCCGTTCTTCTTTTCGACTCGCGCCGCGTGAGACTCGAGCAAGAATGTGATGCCTTCGGCTTCCAAAGCCTTTTGAAGCTCGGCGACGACTTCCGCATCTTCCCGCGGAAGAATTTGACTGCTCTTGTGGATTACCGTCACCGCACTTCCAAAACGGCGAAACATCTGACCGAATTCGAGGCCGACGTACCCTCCCCCGAGCACTAGAAGATGTTCGGGCAGCTCGCGCAATTCCATGATGCTTACATTGGTCAGATAATCCACGGAATCCAGTCCCGGCAGGGGCGGGATTGCGGGCCGAGCGCCCGTATCGATGAAGATCCGTTCGCTGTCGAGCGTGTCTGTCCCGACCCGGACCTGATGCGGGCCGGTGAACCTTGCCTCACCCCGGTAAAGGCGCAGGCTCTTCCGGATATCCACTCTGTTCTGCTGCCCGGACCGGAAGCTTTGAACAACTTTTTCCTTGCGCTCGACAACGGCGGCGAGATCGACACTGACTTCAGAAGAAAGGACACCCCAGCGGCGGGAGTTGCGGGCGTAATGTGCGACTTGGGCGCTTTGAACCATGGTTTTGGTGGGTGTGCATCCTGTATTGATGCACGTCCCACCGAGGTGGGCCTTCTCAATCAGGGCGACATTCCAACCTCTGTCGGCCAGGCGATGCGAGAGCGGGCTACCGCCCTGCCCGGCGCCGATTACGATCGCGTCATACCTCATTTTAGATACCCTTCAGGACAATCGTTTTCGACAAGTGGTCTCCGACGCGCGAGGCGTTGGCCGCTTCATCGAAGCGAGTTTCACATCACCTCTGGAAGCGAAGAAATTCGCACCGAGGACAGGGAGCTTGTTCACAGTATGCGACGTGCAGTTGGAATATACCGCAGAAATCCCAGGGTTGCGACGAAAACGTTTGAGTGCGCCGGTCCGCCGCGGCGG
>CAZIDA010000374.1:0-1498 GCA_964537865.1 uncultured Acidobacteriota bacterium | reverse complement strand
CCGCCGCGGCGGGCTTGCCGCCGCACTCCAAAAGATTTTTATTTCAGAAGCAGGGTTGACGACTGGGCGAAGTTCAAAATCGCGGAAGGGAAAATCCCGAGGTAGAGGATCGCGAGGACGGCAAATCCGATGACGAACTTCGTCGCCATCGAGATTGATGTCGCCGTCCCTTCCTCATCGGAGAGATTGACACGCAGCTCTTCCGGTTCGCGCATGTACATGACGATGGTGGGACGCAGGTAGTAATAGAGCGAGGCGGCGCTGTTGAGCAGCGCGATGATGGTCAACCAATAAAGCTTGGCGTTGATGGCGGCGCGGAACATGAAAAATTTTCCGGCGAAGCCGGCGGTCAGCGGAATCCCGGCGAGTCCCAGCAGAAAGAGCGTGAACGCGGCCGCGAGCCACGGGCGTCGATAACCCAGCCCCACAAACTCATCGACCGTGACGCGCCGTTCTCCGGAGAGCGACCAGGCGCTGATCACCGCGAACGCGCCCAGGTTCATCAGCGAGTAAGCCAGCAAATAGAAAAGCATGGAAGCAATTCCGTTTTCGGAAAGCGCGGCAAAGGCGACCAGCAAGTATCCGGCGTGCGCGATGGAGCTGTAAGCGAGCATGCGCTTGATGTTCGACTGCAGCATGGCGGCGGTGTTGCCGAGCGTCATCGTCAAGATGGCGCAAATCCACAAAACCCAGAACCATTTCACGTGCAGCGACGGCAGCGCGATGAAGAAGACGCGCAGAAACGCGGCGAAGCCGGCGGCCTTCGGTCCCACCGACATCCATCCGGTCACCGGAATGGGCGCGCCTTCGTAAACATCCGGCGTCCAAATGTGGAACGGCGTAACTGCGACCTTGAATCCAAATCCCACCAGCAGCAGCGCCGTGCCCGCGAGCACCAGGCGCAGGTCCACGTGATCTGAGAGAACAGCGCTGGCGATCTGTTCCAGCCGAGTGGTGTGTGTGGCGCCGTAAATCAGCGCAATGCCGTATAGCAGAAATCCGGTGGCGAACGATCCCAGTAGAAAATATTTGATGGCCGCTTCGTTCGATTTCAGATCGCTGCGCCGAAAACCGGCCAACACGTAAGTGGAAATCGAAGTAATCTCCAGCCCGATGAAAATCATGATCAGCTCATTCCCGCCGGCCATGAAGCACATGCCGACCGTCGCGAAGAGCAGCAGCCCGAAATATTCGCTGTGATTGACGCCTTCCCGCACTAGGTATTCTCGCGACACCAGAATGGAAAGCGCCGCGATGATCAAAAAGAGAAAATTGAAGAAGACGCTGTAGGAATCGACCACGATCAATCCGCTATAGAATTCACCGGGGACCGTGATAAGCAGAAAATTCCCGATCAGCGCGCCGATCACCCCCACGAAGGCCAGCGTCGACAGGCGAGTCTTGTGCGCCTTGGCGACGAAGGGATCGAGCAGCATCACAGCCACGCCGAAGAGCGCGAGGATCAGCTCCGGGAGAATCGGCAAGATTGGTACTGAAG
>CAZIDA010000373.1:0-3967 GCA_964537865.1 uncultured Acidobacteriota bacterium | reverse complement strand
CCAACTGGTCGCCATCTCATCCAAGGCGCCGAAGAAACATTTGGTGAGCGTTTTCTCATGATGCGTCTTTCGAAATCGCCCGCGCGCTTGTCCTTCTCGAATGACCGAGCGAATCAGCTCGAAGTAATCGGCCAAGCGCGTCCGGGAAAAACGCGCCATGAACTTGGAACTGTGGCGCAACTCGATTTGGAAGACGATGGCCAGATCCCGATTGCGTCCCAATCCTTCCAGGTGCAAGCGCGCCAAGCGGCGCAGCTTCTCCACCGGATCGTCCGTGGCCACCAAGGCCTCTTTCGCGCCGCTGACGAACTCCCCCATGGTTTGATCGAACAGCGAGATGAGGAGGTCATCCTTATTGCGAAAGTACAGATAGATAGTCCCGTCGGCGACGCCGGCTTGCTTGGCGACGTCGGAAACCTTGGAGTTGAAGAAACCGCTGCGGGCAAATACCCGCATCGCCGCTTGGAGAATATCCCGCCGCTTGTCGATGTCCTTGCGTGGCATGAAATTTCGCTGAGATTCGGATTTCGAAGTGCGGGCGCCGCGCGGCGGCGTCTTTGAATCCATCACGGGCCAACGCATGCGATGCGTTCTATCGTGCCGTGATGCCTCTTGGAAAAATCCGAACCGCGTCGGCTCCTACTTCTTGAAATTCTTTTGGAGCATCTGTTTGGCGGTTTCAATGTTCTCCTTGTGCTCCACGGCGAAGCGCGGATCAGGAGTCATCGTCAGGATTTCTTCAAGCTGCTGCTTCGCATCATTCTTGCGTCCGAGCTCCAGGTACGTGTCCGCGAGATACAGCTTGGTGAGCGAGTTGCCGGGATCGATCTTCAAAGACTGTTCGAGTTCTTGCGCCGAGCGCTTCTTGTCGCCGCCGAAAAATCCCGGCACTTTGTAGTCCCATCGTCCCAGGCCGCGCAACGGACCGCCCCCATCATAGCTGGGATCAAGCTGGTTGGCCTTCTCGAAGTTGGCGCGAACTTCTTTTCGCATCCACATGCTCTTGAGAAGCCCCTTCGTTTCGCCGAACCTTCCCTCATTGGCTCCCAGCCAAAAATATCCGGCCGCCTGATTGGGTTGAAGCTCGATGGCCTTCTTGGAAGCATCCATTCCCTTCTGGAAAAGATCCAATTGCTGATTCTCCGGCGCGTGGTTTCCCCAAAAATAATAGCACTGCGCCAATCGCCAAGCCGCATCGAAACTCGAGGGATTGCTCTTCATCGCGTCGGAGAGCAAACTGACGGCATATTTCACTTTGGTGAGATCGGCGCGTTCCGCATACATCTTGTCGGCCTGAGTGATGCGGGGATCGACCGCCGCGGCCCCCGACGGCTTGGCCTGCGCCATGAGAGCAGATGCAAAAGATAAGAGAAAGAGAACACCGAAGAGTCCCAGTCGCTTGAACATCGTTCATCCTCCTAGTGGAATAAGTATGGATATCGCCGGAGCGAGTGAAGGGTCATGAGTCGATTCCGAAATTGAAGCTGTTCCGCCAAGCGTTCACCGGGGCGGGACCGGATGAGAGAAGATCAATCCGCTAAGGGCAGGCGGATAAGATGGGTCTCCTCGTCTTGTCTCGACGACACGGTTCCACCGAGGGGGCGACGCGTCGCATCGAGATTAACATCCGCCGTTTTCGCCGGTGCCTTCGATCTATTCGGCGCCTTTTTTCAGATTGCTGCCCGCCGGCAGGAAGGTAATTTGCAGCGCCCGATTCTTCCGGCGACCTTCCGCATTATTCACCGGGGCGACCGTGCTTCCCGCGGCGGCGGCCCGTGCCTCAATGCGGTTCGCTTCAATGTGATGGGTTCGCAGCAAAAAAGTCTTGGCGCTTTCTGCTCGCTTCAGCGCCAATCGTTCGCGTCCATGTTCGTTGGGAGCGGCGTATCCGGTAATCAGCAGCGTGGCGCCGGAATCGTTCTGTAGTTTCAGAGCGAGATCGTCCAAGCAAGCCTTATCGACGTTGTTGATGCGCGCCGAGTCGTACGGAAATTGCCCGCTCACGCAGTTGATGGGTTGGATTTTCGGTTGGGGGAGCGCCGCCAACGTCACGGGCGCCATCAATCTTGCCGTGCCGCATTGGTCGGAGACGAAGCAGGTCACATCGACGATGGCCGGCGCCTTGAGGGCGCTGGTGTCGAGGCGCATGTGATTGCCGACGCCCGTCAGTGAACCGGCGCTCGTGGCCCATCGATATTGCACGATGCCGTCCTTCAAGACGCTCACACCGTCGCATTCAAAATCCACTCCCGCTCCTTCCAGCACGGAGGATTTATTCGGTCGCAAGTTGATGGAGGGAACGGCGTCGGGCGGACACTCCGAGTCCACCGTGACCAAGGTCGAACATTCCGCTTTCTCGTCGTAACAGTCGGTGGCGTCCACGACAATTTCATAAACGCCCGGATGCAGTCCGGAGGTGTCGTAGAGCACCATCGGACCGATCCCTTTCAACACGCCCGCTTTGGCGCTCCATATATATCGCAAAGAATCCGGGTCGAAGCCTTCGGCGCGCGCTGCTATTTGCAGAATTTCACCGGGGAGAACATGAGTTTTTTGAGCATGGCAGATGAGCGTAGGAGGCGTACTGGGAGCGGTTCGCGGTCCCACGCCCTTTCGCATGGGAAGCGGCGAAGGGGCTTGCGCCCACATCACCAACGAGCCAAACAGCAAACATCCGACAACACCACTCAAGATTCGACGCGTTATGGGTTTCATCTTTCCGCTACCGTCCTCTCTGCCCCGATACCTCAGGCTCAAACACTGGTGTAGGACTATAGCCTAGAAAAGAAATGTGACTAAAATCTTACGGCCGCCTGCACTCATCAAAAAGGAACAAGACAAAACGGCCCCGCAAATTGCGCGGGGCCTTCCCATGGTGACTCAGTGACGAGGGGGTCGACCAGGAGACTTGGACTTCTGAGATTTTGGGCTCATGGCTCTCGAGTGCCCTCAGGATAGAACATGATTTCGACGCGCCGATTTTTCTTTCGATCGGCCGGCTTCGCTCCCTTGAGCGGCGCGGCGCCGACCGCTTCGATGCGGCTGCCGTCCAATTGCTTCTCCTTGACCAAATACGCCTTGGCCGATTCCGCCCGCTTCTTCGCCAAGAGCTTGGCTCGCGCTTCGGTACGATCGGCGTAACCGGTGATCGTCAAGGTCGAACGTGGATCATTCTGCATCTTTAAGCTGACGTCGTCAAGACAAGCTTTATCGACGTTATTGATGCGGGACGAATTGTACGGGAATCCCGCGCTCAAGCAAGAGATCGGTTGCGGCTTGGGTTTGGGAGGCGCCACCACTTGAATTTGGCTGGAGCACTCCGCTGTTCCGCCGCGTCCATCGCTGACTTGAACGGTCACCGTCACCGTACCGGGGGTAACGCCCGTGGAATCGAAAGTGACATCGGGTCCGCTGCCGGTGACGCGCCCCGCCGTCGTGCTCCACGTGTAGGTGAGCGGATCGCCGTCCGGATCGCTGGCGGTGGCATGCACCCGCGTCGATTCTCCTTCGATGATGCTGCTGCGATCGACGCTGCACTGCATCGTGGGCGGATGGTTCGGCTTCGGCGCCGCTTCAACCACCACGTCCACCGAGCACATGGCTTGATTCCCCTTCTTGTCCGAAACTTTTGCCGTGACCGTGTAGGTTCCCGGCGCCACACCGGTGGAATCAAACGAGACGCTCGATCCCGATCCGTTGACCTTGCCTCCGGTGGCCGACCAATCGTAATTCACCGAGGCCAGATCGAAATCGGAAATCATGGCCGTGACTTGCGTTGACTTCCCTTCCATGATCGGCGAGGTCTCCACCGTGCACGTGGCCTGAGGATGGGACACCACCTCCGGCGCTTTGCGATGGCTGAAATCCATATTAAAGCCGACGCCAATGA
This sequence comes from uncultured Acidobacteriota bacterium, assembly GCA_964537865.1. GTDB lineage: Bacteria > Acidobacteriota > Terriglobia > JAIQFV01 > JAIQFV01 > CAZIDA01. The sequence continues at coordinate 78 of CAZIDA010000373.1, read as the reverse complement.
CTTGCGCGAAGGCGTTCCATCGGCCCGCCGTGCCATCGAAAATGTTCGTCAGGGTGGCGACGTTGCGCTCCGTAAAGA
>CAZIDA010000372.1:0-3974 GCA_964537865.1 uncultured Acidobacteriota bacterium | reverse complement strand
CGAATCTTTCTTCTTCGAGGGTGACGTATCAGAAGTATCGACATTGATCGAGGTGGACGATGCATTCGTACAGCTTTGCGGGGACGTAATTAGCGAAGTGTCCGGAGTAATACGGCGAGTACGCCCCGAGTTCGCATTGGTGTGAGCCGCACTGTCGGAGGCCGAGGCGAGATCCGGCTAACAACTCAATCCAGCGGACGCCGTACCGGCGCCGCTGATTTCAAACGTTATGCCACTTTGCAGAGGAGCGAACCTACGTGAATGCCACGGATGATCGCGAGCCCCTTCGGAAGCCGGAGATTAGCCGATTCATGTTGGCCATGTTCGATGTGCTCGGCTTCTCGAGATGGCTTGAGTCGGTCGGGCTCCAAGCGGTTCTCGACGCCTATCACCTGCTGATTGAGCGCGTCGTCGTCCGACCGAACGAAAAGGGAGGGTTAAGCGCCGTCCAGACTCGGGGAGGTGCGATCTTCGCGATCACTGGCCCACCAGGATACGCATACTTCTCCGACACCATCCTCCTCTGGCACCCGCTGGTTCCGCCCTTCGTCGACGACTTCGTCACGCGTTGCAGCGAGCTAATATGCGCGGCGCTGGCGATAAATATCCCGCTCCGTGGCGCGATAACCCTTGGCGACGCCGTGCTCGATCGCGATTCGGATTTCTTCCTCGGCCTGCCGATTGTTGAGGCGGCGCGGGTCGAGAAGGCACAGAATTGGCTCGGACTCACCTTCGGGCACACAGCGATGTGGTCGCAGTTCCTTGCACAGATCCACGGCACGGCGATAATCGAGTACCCACCTCCGACGAAGGACCACCTGCGGGAATACGTCTCGCCGATCGTAATCGACTGGCCCAGGCGCTGGCGCGACAAACACGGTGAGTGTCCGTCGGCGAAGCTCCGCGAACTCAATCGAGATCCGAAGTACGCGTCTTATTGGCAAAACACGATTGCCTTCGCCGAGTTCTCGCGAGGCAAGCACGACTGGCACCTGCGCCCTGAGGAGATTCCTCCGGACGCAGTGTTGCGGCTTGTTTCTCGCAAGGGAAGTGATTTACCCGAATGACGCGGCGTTGCGGATTGCCATCCGCTTCCTGTCCGTCGCTTCGCGCCGGCCATCCAGCGGCTGCAGCGGACAGTCGTCCACCCCCGCAAAGTTCGCGGGGCGTCTGCGTGCCGCTGATCCTCAACGCCGTTAAACGGAGGGTGAGACCCAATGGCGGATATCAACGAATTTGCGATACAGCAGGCGGAAGCCGCAGCGGCAAGGCTCTGGGCTTTCGGGAGCGCCCCCTTTCCGCTCGTCAACGGAGCCATCATTCAGAGCCACATCGAACAGTCGGTCACCGACACAGCCATTGCTTTTGCAATCCATGTTCGACGCGCTCTTGACAACAGGGGCATTCGCACCAATTTTGCCCTCGATGAACCATTCCGACATTGGTCCCCAACAGGTGGCTTGACCAAGGTGGACGCTCTCCGGGACGCCTTGAACCGTATTGTCCATGCGACAGAGTTCCAGGTCGGGTTCGAGCGCCTGCTCGACAACGCGGCAAAGATTACCGGTGGTGCCATCGGCGTTATCTATCTCCGAACCAGGACGGACCAGCGCGAGGAAGCTCTCATCGACGTCTTCGCTCTGGCCTCGTGCTTTTTCCACCGAGTCCTGCCCGTCCTGCGGCTGCCAGGGGGATCCTCCAGACCGGAGGCACTTCAGTGACGCATGCGCCGTGCACGCCCCCGTCTAACAAGCCGTTGCAGTGGACGATCCCGCCGCAAGGACATTGGTGTAATATCAACGAACCGCTCGCGCGGCGGCTCGCCGCTGAAGCGCAGCGTTAGGCCCACAAATTTCGAGGAGGACACATGGCTACCATTTCTCCTACTACGCGGCGGCGTCTCGAGATTCAAGGCTTTTGTGATATAGATGACCAGACTTTGGCGGCAACGGCGCCGTGGCTCCGCTTGGCGTTTGCGCTATGTGCCGTACTCGCGGCAGCGGGAACAATATTGGCTTCACCGGTGTTTCTATATGCCCTCGTGCCGGTAGCGGTACTGGCCGCCGTCTTTCCCGTACACCCCTTCGATCTCATTTACAACTACGGTTTGCGTTACTTCACCGGTGATCGTCAATGTCGAGGGTTATGCTTGGCTCGTGCCATTTGTCGAAGATGCCGAGGTGATCTTCCTCAAGCCGATCATACCCAGTCGCAAGACGACCCAACAGTATCTGGGAGGTGAATTGGAATGAAGTTGACCAAGGAAGAGAAGAACCTACTCGACTCCGTCGAGAGGGGGGAATGGAAGCGTATTCCGGACTTCCGTCGACAGGCGGCACGGTACCGCGAGGCGGCTCGCGCGACGTTGCGGAAGGACAAGCGCGTGAATATCAGAATGGCCGAACGCGATCTGGTTCGCTTTCAGAAGACCGCGGTTCACGAAGGGTTGCCCTACCAAACGCTGATCTCCAGCGTCCTGCACAAGTACATCAACGGTCGGTTGGTCGAGAAGACAGGATGACGGCGGAACAACGGCGTGGTCCATACGCTCTGCCGCGCGCCGGACACGCCGGAGCCTTCGTCCATCCCGCAAAGTTCGCGGGGCGTCCGCGTGCCGCTGATCCGCAACGCCGATCGTCACGCAAGGCGAGGTTACGTCAATGCTGGGCAAGATGTGACAGGCATCGCGTCGACTCAACGGGTAGATGCGCGGTTGCCGGAGCGTATTGACAGCCTCTTGTTCAGATCGATCAGACGCGGTCGATATCCACAGGCCGCCTAATCCGCGCCGGCGCCAGACTGCCTGGAAGATCTAAGTGAAGTCGCCGAGGAGGTGAAGCAATCATGGCTATTCCAGTTTTATTGCAGGACGTTGTCAATGCCATGGATCTCGAAGGTGAGGGATGGAAATCTTACATCAATCAGAAGACCGGTGAGATCGTTTCGGTCTCGGACGAAGAATCGGAAATGGTGGAGGAGGGCGACGAAGATATCGATGTTCCGGATTGGGAAGTGGAGCAACTCACAAAAGCCCGCGAGGCGCTGGACTCGGAGGACTTCCTCTGCCTGCCGGACAAATTTGAAATTCACGAGTGGGGGATCATGGAACAGTTTGCGATGGCGCAAGCGGCCCCGGCCAAGCGAGAAGCGTTGCTTGAGGCGATTCACGGTTCCGGCGCGTTCCGCTTTTTCAAGAGCACCATCCGCCGCCTCGGTATTGAAGATGATTGGTATCGCTTTCGAGACGACAGCAGCGAACGTATTGCTCGCGACTGGCTCGAGGAAAATAAGATTCCCTACACCACCAAGAAATCGGACGGAACTTCCGCCCAGTTGCGCCTCCATAAGCCTCGTCCGAATCATGAAGGAGAGGATTGATCTCACGCCGCCGAGGTCAGTTCGCATGAGGCCGCGCGGATTGACAAACTTTTTCCGCGGTGACAGAATGGCCTGCCCGTGCCGAAGTGGCGGAATTGGCAGACGCGCTACATTCAGGGTGTAGTCCTCTTCATGGGGGTCGGGGTTCAAGTCCCCGCTTCGGCACCAAGTTTGATTGTTCCCCGAGAATTTCCCTGCTTTTTTCTGCGTGTGCTCGGCCCGCCTCACTGTCTCTGCGGTGGATGGCCTGCCCGGCAGGCGAAACGGTTTCATGGTTTCAGGAGCGCCGACCGCCGATGAACGAATGCCCCGAGAATAGCAAGAAGCGTTTTAGGCAACCCTTTCAGAGTCTGTGTGAAAACCCCTGTTCAACTGATCTGTGGAAAACAAATTCTTCATTAGAGGCGCTACAATCGATTTTCTGTGCCCGGGCAATCATTTTTGATGTCGAGATTTTCTCGGTTTTTGAGTTTTCACACAGACTCTTTCAGGGACAAGAACGAGTTCGGCTCAACTGCTTGGTTGTTTTCATTCCTTGGGGTGGTCGCCGCGGCGACCATGAGGAACTGCTCCAAAAATAGCGTGGATGTTTTGGT
>CAZIDA010000371.1:0-3979 GCA_964537865.1 uncultured Acidobacteriota bacterium | reverse complement strand
TTGTTAACGCCCGGAGTAACCCGCGATTCCACTTTCGGCCTTCTGAGCTTTCGAGGGATGTCGGGGGTCTGGAACAATTTCATGGTCGAAGGCAGCAGCGACAATCAGGCCTACAACGGCGAAGCCCGAGGTCGCACCCGCGTCGCCAGTAACATCAGCTTCGACGCGATCCAGGAGTTTCAGGTCGGACAATCCGATTTCCTGGCTGAATTCGGGCGTGCTGTCGGCGGCACCATCAATGCCGTTGTGCGGTCCGGCAGTAATGAGCTTCATGGTGATGCTTTCTATTACTACAAGGACCGAAATCTATCGGCGCGGGACCCCTTTGCGTCCTTCAAACCTTTCGAACGTCGGCAGCAGTTCGGCGGCTCGGTGGGGGGGCCGATCATTCACGACAAGCTGTTCTTCTTTGCAAATTATGATCAGCAGCTCCGGAATTGGCCTTTGATTTTTCAGGACACCACCGGGGTGCTCACGCAAGGCCGCCCGACTAATCCTTTGGGCCCCACCTACGCGTCCGACCTCGCCGCTTTCAATGCCGGAGTAAATTTCTTGCTCGCACAGATGCCCGGCGGGGGTCCAGGAAACGCGTTGCCCCGCGATTTCAACCAGAATTTAGTCCTGGGTAAGGTGGACTGGCTGGTCAATCATAAGAACACCGTCTCGATCACTTATAACTACCTGAACAGTCGTGCCGACAATGGGATTCTGACCAACGTGTTGGTCACCAACAGCTTGGGTTCGAATGGTCGGGACGAGGTCCACACGCAGAGCCTGTTTGGGCGCTTGACGACCATCGTCACGCCTCATGCGGTGAACGAGTTTCGCGCGGAAGTGAGCCGTGACTTCGAGTACGAATTCAGCACTCTCACGCCCCCTAATGTTGCCATCGGATACTTTTCCTTCGGCAAGCCCACCAGTCAGGATAACCTTGCAAATCCCGACGAGCATCACTATCAATTCGTAGACAACTATTCGTTGATTGCCGGTCGCCACAGCATCAAGTTCGGGGGTGAGATCGAATACATCACCGAATATTTGAACAGGCCCACCAACTTTGGCGGCGGATACAGCTACGCCAATGCGCTGGCCTTCGGCAAGGACTTACTGAATCCTGCCGGCCACTACTACAGCTCCTATCGACAAAGCTTCGGACAGGCGGTCGATTCCTTCGGCGTTATTAATTATGCGGGCTTCATCCAAGATCAGTGGCGGCCCCTCCAGCGCCTTACATTGAACCTGGGGATACGTTACGACTATCAACGCCTGCCCGCGCCGAGGAATGGCAATCCAGCGATCCCCGAAACCAATCGGATCAATTCCGATCACATGGACTTCGGACCTCGCGCCGCCTTCGCGTGGGACTTGCGGGGTAACGGCCGCACCGTCATTCGCGCCGGCTACGGGATGTTCTTCTCACCCACACCCCTGGGTACGATTGACAACGTGTTGATGCAGACAGGCCTTACGGACCCGGCCAAGGCGCTATTGCAACTGACCTATTATCCCACCACTCCTGGGGCTCCGACTTATCCCAACACTTTCGCACAACTCCCCACCGGGGGGAGCGCCACAGCGCCCTACGTCACCCGTTTAGATCCGGATTTCCGCCGGCCGCGGGCGCAGGAGATCAATGTCGGCGTGGAACGATTGCTGCCCGGCAAGATCATCCTTTCTGCCAGCTACATTTACACCAAGGGAGAGCGTTTGCCGTTTACATACGACACCAATCTCCCAGCGCCAAACTTCACCCGAATCTTCCAGCTTCCCGACGGAACGACATTTAGCGTTCCTTATTCCGCGGGGGTGATTCGCACCGCCGCCGGGGTTTACCAAAACGTCAACGCGTCACGGCCCAATCCAAACGCCGGCCAGATCAACGTCATTCGGCCGCTGGGCCTGAGTTGGTATAACGGCTTCCTGCTGGAGGCGCGGAGGCAGTTCTCCGAGGGCTTTGAGTTCCATATCGCGTATACCTTGGCCAAGGCAGAGGACGTGGCCGGCACCGGCGACGGTAGCGGCCGCGGCGATGAGGGGCCTTTCGGCGGTTATGGCATCGTCGACCAGTTTAATATCGCCAAGAATCGTTCCCGCGCCTCTACCGATCAGCGCAATCGTTTGGTCGCGAGCTTCGTTTGGAATCTGCCGTTCGGCAAGAACAGCGATTCCCTCTTCGGTCGCTTGGTCCGCAATTTCAGTCTGAGCTCGATTATCACGGCTCAATCCGGCCGGCCTTACCCCACAGGGGTCTACACCACGAGCATTCCATTCAAGACAGCCGATGGAACTCAGTGGAATGGATTCGGCTATAACCTGTTGGGACAGGGTGGCTCCAGCCTTTTGCCCACGGTGTCGAGGAACAACAACACGGGCGGCGCCAACTATAACGTGGACATGCGCGTCTCGCGGGAATTCCACATCAAAGAACGCTACGTGCTGCAGTTTCTCGTGGAAGGCTTCAACATATTCAACCGTGCAAACTTTGACCAGTACAACAGCACGGCCTATAACACCGTCTCCACGGCGTCGACCGCCACCGTCTCCACACCAGTGCTCTTCACGCCGGTCACCAACTTTGGAACGCCGTACGGAGACGGAGGACCACCGGACGGCACGAATGCGCGGCGATTCCAACTGGCCCTTCGTTTCCGATTCTGAAGAGCCGAGCTAATGCCGCCCGCTCTTCAACAATTCTTCTGCCGCCAAGACACCGGATATCGCCGCCGGACCAACGCCGTAACCGGGATAGGTGGTTTGGCCGGCTTGGTATAATCCGGGGATTGGGGATGTGTGCGAGAACAGCAGCCGCGGATCAACGGTCGGGGAGATGCCGTAGATTGCGCCTTTGTAGAGATGCAGGCGATTCTGAAAATCCTTCGGACTTAGGACCCGTCTCACAGCGACGTCAATCTTATGCAGGCGAGACAGCGCCTGGACCGCCGCCTCCGCGATTTCGTTCTTCTTCTCTTCATCCCATTCATCGAGCGGCATGTCCTGATGTATCGGTGGAAACATTTCCACGATGCTTTCACCCGGAGGCGCAAGTTCCGGCAGCACCACCGTCGGCACATAGTAAACCAGCCAGCGGAAATCGCCGCCCGTCGGGAGAAACACTTTGTACTGCTCGTCCATCATTGGAAGGATGCCGTTCGAATAGCTGGAAACGTCAAGCTTGTTGGAGAGACCCAATTGGACGGCCAGCGCTTTGTGTGATAGCGGCGCGCGCCGCATCTTGCGTCTCATGGCATTGCCAACTTCTTGGGGATCGAGAAGAGCCTCAAATGTCGTCATGCCGGAGACGGTCGAGATAACGGCATCGACTTCAATCAAATCGTTTCCTTCGACCTGCAGTCCGGCAACGCGTCCGCTTTTCAAAACAATCTTGTTAACCTTCGAATTGAGAAATATCTCGCCGTCGTTGTCTTTGAGCGCTTGGCTCAAGGCCCCGGGAATCTTTCCCATGCCTCCTTCGGGCAAGTAGAATCCATCGCGAAACATGGCCACCAATCCCAAGATTGATATGACCGGTGTTTTCTGAGGTGGCAGCCCGGTGTACAACATGGCTGCGGACATGGCGGCGCGCACGGCTTGGCTGCTGAAGAGTCGCTCCATCTCTGACGCGACCGTCCCGCGCAGCTTGGGCAGATGTCGCCATCCTCTCACCAGGAGCCGCGATAAGGAAAAGGGATGAAGGATTATTTCTTCCGTGAAGAAACGCAGGACCGGCGCCCACTTCTCCATCATGGCCGCAAGTTCTTTTTGGAGTTTGGCGTGATCGACACGGCGCTCCCCTCCACGAACCGTTACGTCGATCCCGTCGCTGAAAGTCACCACGCTGCCGTCGGGCAATGTGGTGGTCTGATTGGCGAGTATCTTGCGCAACGGAAGGAGCGAGGGTCGATCGAGACCGACTTTTTCGAATACCTGATCCAAGATTCCGGGAACGGCCAAGAACAGGGCGCCGTCGTTGAAAGTGTAT
>CAZIDA010000370.1:0-4028 GCA_964537865.1 uncultured Acidobacteriota bacterium | reverse complement strand
ACGACAAAAATCAGAATCAACAACCCGGTGCTCGACACAACGCACAGTCGCGCAAAGACATCTCCGTAGCGGACGTAGAACGTCTGGTCGGTTCGATACTCGATCCACCCTCGGCTGACCACTTGTTTTCCGAGAGGTGTGCGCTCGTCGACGCGCCCATACGGATCGATAATGGCGCTGATGCCGGTATTGGCCGAGCGAACCAGGAACCGGCGATTCTCGATCGCCCGGACGCGCGCCATTTCGAAATGTTGATGCGGCGCGGCGGAATAGCCGTACCAGCCGTCGTTGGTGATGTTGATCAGCAACTCCGCGCCTTCCAGCGTGAAATGGCGAACCAGGTTCGGAAAGATCGCCTCGTAGCAGATGAACACGGCGGCCTCGTTGCCGTTGATGACGCTGAGGGAGTATCGGTCTCCGGCGGTGAAGTCACTGATCTCGTTGGTCAGCTTTCCCGCAAAAGTCAGAAACCGGCGAAAGGGCACGTACTCTCCGAACGGCACGAGGTGCTGCTTGTCGTATTCCGCGATCAAGTGGCCGTCGGGCGCCAAGGTGGCCGCGCTGTTGTACACGCCGTCGTTGCCGCGAGAATCTTTGTGCGACATGACCACGCCGGCGATCACGGTGCTTCCGGATTGGCGAACCATCGCCTCCAACTGACGCGTGAAGTCCGGATCGGCCGGATAATAAAAAGGCGCGGGATTCTCCGGCATCACGACGATCTCGGCGTGGGCCGATTGGAGCATTTGATTCAGCCTGCCCAGCCACTCATCGAGCACCGCGCGATTCCAATCGGTATCCTGCGGAATGTTCATCTGCAGTATGGCCACGGAATGCGCCGCCGGCGAGGGCTGCGTGCTCTCGGAAGTCATTTGTGGAAAGGCTCGATTCAACCCGAAGTGGACCGCAAAATCACCGGTCAAAAGGAGCGCCAACACAATCGCCGTTCCCCAAAAAAGCGGTCGCTTTCTTTGATACAGCGCATGCGCCAGGAGAACGTTGATGACGCAGATGATGAACGAGACTCCGTAAATTCCGGTGTCCGTCGTGAGTTGCATGATTCCGATGGAATCGACCAGGCTGTATCCCAACAAGCACCACGGAAATCCTCCGTACATGTACGTCTGCCAATATTCGATCGTCACCCACAGCGCACCCACGGCCAGAGAGTTGAGGATTGAGATCTGCATCGCGGTCAACGTGAGCCGCTTGGAAAAGAAATAATTCTGCGTCAGAATTTTTCGCGCGAAGAGTCCGAAGACGGCCAGATTCAATCCGTTCAGCAAGGCGAAACCGATATAAAAAAGAATCGCCAAGGGGAGCGGAAAGTAGCCGTACTCGCGCATGACCGCAATCACCCAGTAGAGAACGATTCCATAGAAAGTTGTTCCGAAGAAAAGGGAATAAAAGAAGGCGCTTCGCGCGGAGATGGGCTGAAGCAGAACAAACAGAATCGGCAGAAGCGCGAACCACGCCAGCCATCCCAGGCTGAACTTGGGGAAGGCCAACGCCAAGAGGACGCCGGAGAGGATCGCGTTTTGAACTCGGAGGTATTGCGGTTTATCGAAAAAAGCATTGAACCGCTCAACCCAACGGGAGATCATAAATGAGTAGGTCCCCGTCTCCGATTTTTTGAAAAGCGCTTTGGGAAGAGACGCGTCTGGGTCGATTCAGCTAGAATAGTGTCAGCCGGTTGAAGACTCATATTGTTCTTGATGGCCAAGCGAATCGCATTGTAGCACAGGACGATGGATCGACGGAGTTCGCGGCGTGGATGTGAAGAAACCGCGCGAATTCTTTGGAGGTGGAAGATGAAGATCTCAGTGCGGCGTGGAGACATCACCGAGCAGCCCGACATCGAAGCGATTGTGAACGCAGCAAACACCGATCTGATCTTAGGCGCCGGCGTGGCGGGCGCCATCCGTCGAAAAGGCGGCGAGGCCGTGGATCGCGAGGCGCGATCCCGAGGTCCCATTCATTTGGGAGAAGCGGTGGCCACGACGGCCGGAAATCTTCCCAACAAGTTTGTCATTCACGCCGCGGCCATGGGCTACCGAAAGGAAGATGAATTGGCCCCCAAACGCCCCGGCTCGTTGACCAGCGATGAGATTCTTTTCGAATCGACGCAATCGAGCCTGCGCGTCGCCGACGAACTCAAAGTGAACTCGATCGCCTTCCCCGCGTTGGGAACCGGGGTGGCCGGATTTCCGGTGGATGAGTGCGCGGAGGTGATGATCGACGCGGTGCGAGATTTCGAAAGAACTCACGCCGAGTCCGCCGTTCAAGAAGTCGTCTTTGTTCTCTTCGACGCGACCTCCTTCAAGGCGTTTGAGACGGTGTTGAAGAAAAGTTGAACGGTTCTTCGTCTCGGCTTCTTGGATCTCAATTCTTCGATGAGCGGCCCAAGTTCCCGACCATTTTCTCCGGAACAACGAATCGCGAAAACTCTTCGTCGGTGAGATAGCCAAGTTTGCGGGAAGCCTCGCGCAGCGTGATTCCATCGTGGTGCGCCAGCATCGCAATCTCGGCGGCTTTCTCGTAGCCGATGCGAGGGCTGAGGGCGGTCACCAGCATCAGCGAGTTTTCCAGATGGAGCCGGATGCGATCGCGGTTCGGTTCGATCCCGAGGGCGCAGTGTTTATTGAAGGAATCGCAAGCGTCGCCCAGAAGCTTCGCGGAATTCAGAAAATTGAAAATCAGGACCGGCTTGAAGACGTTCAATTCGAAATGTCCATTCATGCCGCCGATGTTGATGGTCGTGTCGTTGCCGATCACTTGGGCGCAGACCATGGTCAACGCTTCCGCTTGAGTGGGATTCACTTTCCCCGGCATGATCGAGGAACCCGGCTCGTTGGAGGGAAGCGTGATCTCACCGATGCCGCATCGCGGGCCGGAGGCGAGCAGACGAATGTCGTTCGCAATTTTCATCAGGCTCACGGCCGCCGTCTTCAACGCGCCCGACGCTTCCACGATGGCGTCGTGCGCCGCCAGCGATTCAAATTTGTTTTCGGCGGATCGGAAAGGATGCCCGGTCAATTCCTGAATCTCGCGAGCCACCCGTTCCGCAAAACCGGAAGGCGTGTTGAGACCCGTGCCGACGGCGGTCCCGCCCAACGCCAATTCGGAGAGATGCTCCAAAGAGTGTTGAATGGCGCGTTGCGCGTGCTGAAGCTGCGCCGCATACCCGGAGAATTCTTGGCCCAGCGTCAAAGGCGTGGCGTCCATCAGATGGGTGCGGCCGATCTTCACGATTTCCATGAACTCGCCGGATTTCTTTGTGAGGGTTTCTTCCAACGCGCGCAGCTTGGGAAGCGTGTGCTCTTCGAGCGCGCGGTAGGCGGCAATGTGCATGGCGGTGGGGAAGGTATCGTTAGATGATTGAGATTTGTTGACGTCGTCGTTGGGATGGATGGGTTTCTTCGATCCCTTCACGCCGCCCAGCAATTCAATCGCGCGGTTCGAAATGACTTCGTTGACGTTCATGTTGGTCTGAGTTCCGGAGCCGGTCTGCCAAACCACCAGCGGAAAATGCTCGTCCAAAGCGCCGGAAAGAATCTCGTCGCACACGCGCGCGATAATTTCGGCTTTCCCCTTCGGAAGAACGCCGCACTCCAAGTTGGTGAGAGCCGCTGCTTTTTTAAGAATCCCAAAAGCGCGAATGACTTCGATCGGTATTCGCTGACCGCCGATCGCGAAGTTTTCAAAGGATCGCTGAGTTTGGGCGCCCCAATATTTGTGGGCGGGAACGCGAACCTCTCCCATCGTGTCGGATTCGATGCGATAGTCCATGGGCAAACTCCTTCCTCAATTTGCTGAGGGCTTTCCGATGATCATTGTTTTCATCTGAGATATTACAGCAGAAGGGAGACGGCGGGAAGTAAGGAGAGAAGCGAGACCGGATTTCCATTTGCCCGAAAATAGCCGACGAATTCTCCGCGCAACCTCTGTTTAGTAAGTTTCGAAAATCTTGCTCTTTTGACAAGATTTTCAGGTCGCAACGACGTAACCATGAGCACCATTTGGTTGCG
>CAZIDA010000369.1:0-4034 GCA_964537865.1 uncultured Acidobacteriota bacterium | reverse complement strand
TTCCGCGCCAATTTTCGCGCTTGGTGGAGAAAGACGATCCCTCGGAAGTGGGGGTGCGGGCCAGTTTGGCCTTGATGATCGCGTTTGTCGCGCTCTCATCGATGCTGGGCGTCGAATCGATCCTCGGGGCCTTCCTGGCGGGCGCGCTGTTCTCGTTCGTCTTTCGCGAAAAGGGAATCCTCGACGCCAAAATCGCCGGACTGGGACAAGGCTTCTTCATCCCCATCTTCTTCATCCACGTGGGCGTGAGCTTCGATCTGGGCGCCCTGCGCGGACAGAACCTCACCGTCTTCATCTTCAAATTGATGATCATCGTCTTCCTCGCAAAGGCGATTTCCAGTTTGCTGTTGTTGATGGAAGGCTTCCGCGTCAGAGAATGGCTCCAATCGATGATTCTATTTTCGTGCCCCTTGACGATCTTGGTGGCGATTGCCACCATCGGCAAAAACCTCGGCGTGATCGACGACTCCATGAACGCCAGCCTCATCCTGCTCGCCGTCGTCTCCAGCCTTCTTTACCCCACGCTCTTTAAGTGGCTCGCTCGGGTTCCGGCTCCGGAATTGAAAACTCAGAAAGCCGGTGCTCCCACAAACGGCGGATGAAGTCCCACCAAGCATTCTCTGGCCGCGAACCAATTTCAAAAGTGGCGCGAGCCTTCGGCCCAGATGGACGCGAGCGCTCGCCCTTGGTTCACGCATAAGCATTCATGATCGCCGAGGCGGAATGCGCGCCAAATTCAGAAGGAGTTTCCACCGTGTTGCTGCTTGACAGCTTTGTTTCGTCTGCTAAGATGGCAACACAAGGTCTTACAAGGTAACACCAAATTTCTATGCGAACGCGTCAAACTATTACTATTTCGCTTCCACCAGAGATGGCGGAACAGGTCGAGAAAACCATGCGGGCAGAGCACCGAACCCGCTCCGAGCTCGTCCGCGAAGCGCTGCGGACGTATATCGCCATTCGGCAATTTCCGCAGGAAACACCGACACCGGCCGAACTGCGCGCTATTCGTCGCGGCAGAGTTGCGTACGAGCGCGGTGATTACGTGACCCTCGATGACCTCCGCGCAGAAGAAGCCATGGCTCGTCGTCCTCGCCGGGCCCGCACAAAGATCTCTTAAACGCATTTCGCCCACTGAGCAGGCCCGTATCCGCCTTGCCATTGACGCGATGGAAGAGAATCCCTTCCTCGGCGATGTGCGGAAACTCAAAGGAGGGGGCGAGGGATTTCGCCGCCGCGTCGGTGATTGGCGGATCTTTTTCGATGTCTATGCACAAGGGCGCCGCGTTGTCGTGACGGCCATTGCCCGCCGAACCTCCACGACCTACTGACACACGGTAATTCTTTACCATCTCCGCGAGACTGCGGATCTTCAATTTCGGCGCTCTTTATCCCCCGCTTGCAAACCACTGTTTCATTCGTGGGAGCGCTTGAGAACTACCGCCAACTTTTCTTTTGACTTGCGTCGCGACTTTGAGCGTATAATCGCTCCATCCCCCTCGGGAAGATTTGCATCTTCCCAGCTTGGTTTGTCTTTAAGGCTCTACCCCCCACTTCAAGAGCCGACCAAGAATTCCAAACAGAGTTTTGAGCAAGGCAGTTCGAACGCGTGAAAACGGCACGAGCGCCACGACCCGCGATGCTGCCCGTTCGCGCAGCTCCGATGAGTCATTTCGACCTGCCGCCTTTTTGCCGGTCATGGAGACAGCGATCACACGTTCATTGATCCCGCAGTTTAACCGGTTCGCCACGAAGGAAATCTTAGGAGAGCGATCATGAAAACCAGGCCACCTTCATCCTCCGATCGACCCGTCTTTGTTCGAGTCATTCATCATCCGGTGTTCCTCTGGATAGCAGTCCTCGGCGCGCTGGTGTTCCCGACATCGAACCTAACGGCTGCATCTCCCGATGTCGTGATCGCCCAAGTGTATGGAGGCGGCGGCAATTCCGGCGCTACTTACAAGAATGATTTCATCGAATTGTTCAATCGCGGCGCCACCGCGGTTTCTTTGGCGGGATGGTCGGTTCAATATTCCTCCGCCACTGGATCGAGCTGGCAAGTGACGCCGCTCACCGGATCAATCGCGCCGGGTCATTATTTTCTGATTCAGGAAGCGGCGGGAACGGGTGGAACCACAAACCTTCCCACGCCGGACGTCACCGGAAGCATCGCTATGTCCGCAACGTCGGGCAAGGTGGCGCTGGTGAATTCGACAACCGCGCTGAGCGGCTCGTGTCCGACCGCCTCTTCAATCATCGACCTGGTCGGTTTCGGCAGCGCCAACTGCTCAGAAAGTTCTCCAGCGCCTGCAGCCACCAACACGTCGGCGGTGTTACGCGCTTCGGGCGGATGCGTCGACAACGACAACAACGCCTCTGACTTTGCCACCGGTCCGCCTAATCCACGAAACAGCAGCGCCGCGGCGCATTTTTGTTCCGCCTCAACAGATCCTTCCGGAGTTGGCGCGGCCGATCCCGCGTCCGTGCCTCAAGGGGGAGATGTTTTGTTGACTGTCGCCGTGACTCCCGGCGCCAATCCTCCCAGCACCGGGATCACCGTCACCGGGAATCTGGTCGATATTGGAGGCATAGCCACGCAATCGTTTTACGATGACGGCTCGCATGGAGATGTTTCCGCCGGTGATTTGACTTTCTCTTTTTCAAGTACGGTTGGACCGGCCATCGCGCCAGGATCAAAGACTCTCAGCATCATAATTGCCGACGCGGAGAGCCGTAGCGCGACGACTTCGCTGACGTTGGCGGTGGAGTCGCCGATTCTTCCGATTCACGACATTCAAGGTTCCGGCGCCACTTCACCGCACGCCGGTGAAGTCGTGACCACGCGCGGCATCGTCACCGCCATCAAAGGAAATGGTTTCTTTCTTCAAACGCCGGACGCCGAGATCGACGCCAATCCCTACACTTCGGAAGGAATTTTTGTTTTCACGTCGTCTGCTCTGCCGCCCGCGGCGACGGTCGGAAATTTGGTGACTGTCACGGGCACGGTGCAGGAATACATTCCGGCGTCGGACCCGGCCAGTCCTTCGATGACTCAAATCAGCGGATCGCCTTCCGTCGCGGTTGTCTCGACCGGAAACGCTTTGCCAAATCCGGTCACGATTACGGCTGCCGACGCCAGCCCTTCGGGATCAATTAACCAGCTCGAAAAATTCGAGGGGATGCGCGTGCACATCGATTCGTTGACGGTGGTGGCGCCCACTCAAGGCTTCATCGATGAAGAAACCGCGACCGCAACTTCGACCTCCGTCTTTTATGGTGTCGTCACCGGACATCCGCGACCCATACGCGAGCCGGGAATCGAAATTCCCAATCCACTTCCCGCCGGCGCGCCCTGCTGCATTCCGCGATTCGACGCCAATCCGGAACGAATCCGAATCGACGGCGACGCCTTGGTGGCATCATCTTCTTGGGAAGTGGCCGCCGGCGCCATGGTCACCGGCATTGCTGGACCTTTGGATTACGTCGCGCGAACCTACACGGTGTTGCCCGACGGATCGCTCGCGCCTTCGATCACGCAAACGCTCAACGCTACTCCGCTGCCGCTTCCCATCCCCGGTGAATTCATGGTCGCATCCATCAACTTAAAACGATTCTTTGACACGCAGGACAATCCGCTGCTCACTGAACCGGTTCTGACGACCACCGCCTTCAGCCGTCGTCTGGCAAAACTCTCTCTCGCTATTCGCACGATTCTTCGAAGCCCAGACATCATTGGCGTCCAGGAGGTGGAGAACCTCTCGACGCTCGACGCCATCGCCGCCAAGCTCAATCAGGATTCGATCGACGCGGGCGAAGCCAATCCCAATTATCAGACTCGTCTGCTGGAAGGAAATGACGTCGGCGGTATCAACACCGGATTTCTCGTGAAATCGGCCCGCGTCAACGTCGTTGACGTGACGCAGTACGGGAAGGACACCACCTACGTGAATCCCTCCACCAGATTGCCGGAGCTGCTCAACGATCGTCCGCCGCTTCTGTTGCGAGCCGGGATCGAAGTGGGTTTGGGAGAATTC
>CAZIDA010000368.1:0-4050 GCA_964537865.1 uncultured Acidobacteriota bacterium | reverse complement strand
CAGTCGATTCGCAATCGCTAATACGTCATCGTATTTATGAAGATGGGTACTAAGCCGTGCGAGCACCCGCGCGGCGTCGAATGAGACACAGGACATTAGACCACCAATTTGCCGATGGATAAAGACCCCACATTCGAGACCACTGCCGCGAGAAGCAAGAAATCGTCGCGGCAAGATGAGATTGTTGTTTTCTCGATCATTCGCGATTCAGTCTGCGCGGAGTGCGGCGAGGAGCTCTGGAAGGGGAGCTTGCTTCGCGTGGAGGCGAAACGGCCGATCTGCCTTGCGTGCGCTGATCTCGATCACCTGGTGTTTCTTGGACGCGGAGATGCCGCGCTGACTCGACGAGCCAGCCGCTACTCAACGCTCCGTGCAGTGGTGGTTCGCTTTAGCCGTGCCCGCAAGCGCTACGAGCGGCAAGGTGTGCTGGTGGAAGAACAAGCGCTGGCCCGGGCGGAGCAGGAATGTTTGTCCGACGCGGAGGCGCGTCAACTGGCGCGGGATCGCGTGGCGGTGTACCGTGAGAAGCTTGATGCCGAATACGTCTTCGCGTTCGCCCAGCGCGTGGGCGATCTCTTTCCGGAATGTCCTCTCGAAGAGCGGCGGGAAATCGCCGAGCACGCTTGCCGGAAGTACTCGGGGCGGGTGGGTCGCTCGGCGGCGGCGAAGGAGTTGCAGGCTGGCGCGATTGATCTTGCGGTGCGAGCTCATGTCCGACATCGCCATACGCAGTACGATGACCTTCTTGCCAATGGAGTGGATCGAAACGAAGCGCGCTCTCGAGTCGCCGCGGCCGTGGCGGAATGCCTCGACAGGTGGCAGCGCGGCCGATCGTGATGATGAAAACTTCCTGGGGGGCACCCTTACGCCTGCGCCCAATCCGGCAAATCGAAGATGAGTGGATGACGCGCCACAAGTCGGTCTGATTTCCTTCTTGAATTTCTCGGTGAACCTTGGTACGCTCTGCCCGGTCCTACAGATTGCAGCCCGCAAACATGATTATGCAAGAAAACTACAACCAACCAAACAATTCATCTCCTTCTTTGGTTCCCATCACTTTGCGCTGACTTCCTCGTCAGCAGTGGGCCCGTTGAATCAACTGTCAATCGCAAGTTTTTAAACATCGGGAGACATGTGTCCAATCCATCCCGCGGTTGAAAGCGGGGCGGTGGATTCTTGTTTCATTCGATCATTGAAGTCAGAGTTCATCTTCGGAAAGGGGAGAATTTATGTTCAAGCTTCGGAGTGTACGAACACTCTTGTTTGTTCTGTGTCTGATCAGTGTGCCGGTGATGATGGCCGGCGCCAACCCGCGATCCCAGTGCGCGACCATCCAGAACGGAACCTTGACCGACAGCGCGGGGAGCCTGATCACCACGGGCTTTGATGTGTGGGGGTACAATTATCAAGCTCACCTGTTCAACGGTTTTTATGACAACTACCTCCGCCCGAGACCGCCGGTCACGGAGGGCGATCAGTTGGAAATGAAATGGAATGATGCTTGGTTGAGCAATCGTGACTGCGACGGCGACGGCAAGCTGGATCGCCATTACGGGTATCCCGCCTACCAAGGGTCCGGCGCGTGGTTGACGAATCATCAATGGGGCAGCTATGAAGAGAACGGCGCCACATACAAGTGGGATTACTTCGTGAAAATCGTCGCCGTTCCGCTCGATGCGGTCGATCGGGGCGGCAATTGGTACACCGGTGACGGCATGCTCATTGGTTATTCGATCTGGGGAGCATTCGCCGTGGTGCAGGAGGTTTACAACGATCAAGGCGCCGGGGATCATGGGCTGCTTTACAAGAGCTTGGTGACACCCGGCCTGGGGTTCTACAAGCCATAAGACGAAGGGACAGGCGATGCTCGTTCAACGGCCATGGCCGATGACGCGCGCGCCTGTCCCTTTTTTCTTTAGGAGCAATCCGCCCGAGCCGGTGGGGTCGTCTATTTGAACCTAGACCTCATAGGTGGGCGCCCTACTCGACGCTTTAGGCAATCCTCCCTGGGAGGATCGAGCTCACCGCGCGGAGACGCGGGCCCCCGTTCAAATAGTTAGGCTCAAAATTTAACAGACCACCTGTCGCACCCCGCAGACTGCTCCTAAACTTGAATCACTTTCTTGCCTCCCCCGAAAATAGAAACCTGGGACGTTTGGGTAGCCGGGATTCGCCCGCTCTCGCGTGCATCCCCCGGATTTCGCTTGCGTCCGCCGGTCTTTTGGCGGATTGGGGAATTGGCGAATCCCGGACTTCGCCACGATTCGGATCAATGGACATCCGGGATGCTCTCCGCCTGCGGCGGAAGCATCCCGGCTACCAGAACGGTGCCCGCCGCGGCGGGGCGTCTCCACGGTGAATGGCCCTCCCGATCCCAATTCGCAACATGATCGCGAGAATCCCATGAAAATCACCGGGATTGTTGCAACACGGAGTCCAGCACCTTGATGCACGATTCCACTTTGTCGGAAAGCATGGCAGCCAGCTCCGCATTCTCCTTCCGCAATCGCGTCACCTCATCGGCGATGGTGAGCGCCGCCAGCACCGCCACTTTCAATGAGTCGACGGTTTGCGTGGCGTCGGCGATTTCGCGCATCTTCTCATCCAACGTCTCCGCCAGCTTCTGAACGTAACCGGGATCCGCGCCCGCGCGCAGGTGATAGGGGTGATCGTAAATCTCGACCGTGATGCTGTCGTCGGAAGAAATCATTCGCTGCCTGCGCGATCGATGGCGTTGAGAATTCTTTCGACCTTATTCTTAATCACTTCCCGTTCTTTTTTCAAGCCCTTAATTTCCTCTTCCATCTCCCGTGTGGAAGCGGCCTGTTTGTGCACCTCCGCGCGCAAGCGCTCCACTTCGGCGCGCTGCTCGGCGTATTTCTCGTGAACCGCTTTCAGGCGGTCGGCAATCTGTTGAACCTTCCGCTCCAACTCCGCAAAGCGGTCTTTCACGCTCACGGCTCTTTCCTTATCTTGGCGCCGAGTTGGTTTTCCAGCGCCCGGATGACGCGATCGACTTCCGCGTTCACTTCTTGCTCTACCAAGGTGCGCTCGCCGGATTGAAAGATCAGCCGAAGCGAAAGGCTGTATTGTCCCGCGCCCAGCGAGGGATGTTGATAGCGATCGAACGGCGCGTAAGAGACCAGATGCTTTGCGCGCGTCGATTCGATGGTCTCGTGAATGTGAGCGTAGGAAATTTCCGTCGACACGATGAACGAAAGATCGCGCTCCACTGCCGGGAACAGCGACAGCGGCTGAAATTTGAAGCGGCGCAATCCCTTGGCGAGAAGCGTTTCCAAATCAAGCTCCGCCGCGAACACAGCCTGCTTGATCTTGTAACGTTCAAGAAGATCGCTGTGAACGGCGCCGAACGTGGCGATGCGGTCCTTGCCTAGGACCACGCCGCACGATTCTTCTCCCCGGTAACTCTGGAATCGATTTTCGCCGCTCGCGATCTTGTAGCCGGGAATTTCAAAGAGGCTCAGAATCTCTTCCGCCTCGCCTTTCAACGCAAAGAAATCGTAAGACCGCGCCTTCTCTTCGTGAACTGCTTTGGCGCGAAAGTCTCCGCTGGCCGCAAAGACCAAAACCAAACGTTCCGCCGGCTTCCCGGACTGGTCGAAATAATAAATCTTGCCGATCTCGAATAACCGCACATCGCGCCGGCCACGGCGCACGTTTCGTCCTACCAACTCCAAAATTGATGGAAGCGCTGAGGTGCGCATCGCGCCGGCCACTTCCGAGAGCGGGTTCGCCATTTCCACCGGACGCAGATCGCTGAAGCGAGCATCTTCTTCGGCGTCGAGAAACGGATAGGCCACCACTTCAAAATATCCCAAGGCGCGCAGGCGTTCTTTCACTTGCGCCACCGGTTTGGCCCAAGGAAGATTTCTTCCGGCGGTGGAACTCTTGGGCATGCGTGACGGAAACTTTTCGTAGCCGAAGTGCCGCGCAATCTCTTCGATGAGATCGATCTCGCGCGTAACATCGTTGCGCCAGGTTGGCGTGCGCCACACCGTTCCTTCCGGTGGCGTGTCGATGCTTTGAAAT
>CAZIDA010000367.1:0-4054 GCA_964537865.1 uncultured Acidobacteriota bacterium | reverse complement strand
GGCCGCTCCGCGGCCCATTGCGGTACCGGCAAAAGAGTTCAATCGAGCAACTACCGAGATGGCTCGATGCTTCCGGTCAAACTGAAATCCAGCACGCGCTGAACGGCGTTCGCGATCAAGGTGGTCAGCGGTGAAGTATCCATCGCCAATCCCGCATCCACCGCTCGCCGATACGCCTCAGCGTCTTTGACTCGGATGATCGCCGGCGGAAACCCGGACCTTAACACGAAGAAATTCGCGAGTGACCGGCAAGTTCGCGCGGTTCCTTGTGTGAAAGGAAAAATGTCGAGGAGACGAATCAACACCAACGCCGATTGTTGCATCGGATGCAGTTCCGCAAAACTGTCCGCTGAAATCCACGCCAAGAGTTGCGAGATCGCCGGCTCGATGCGCTCCGGGTCCGTAGGAACATGCTGCGAGGTGAGCGGCGCGACGATTCCGGATCGAAACGTTCCCGCTTCCTCGTCTAATCCCACCATCATCATGGAGTGGACTTCCTTGACGGTGTCCGGGGTAAGCGGTTGCTCCTCCGGCCGCGACAACATCAACGCCACTGCGTTCTGATGATTTTCGATGGCTTGAACTCGAAGCGCTTCATCCACCCCATCTAACGCGCAATCGTTCAGCGCCCACTCCGAAGAGAGCATCCATTCGTATCGTTCCGACACCTTAGGTTCAGAATGCCTCGACTGAAACTCATCGCGTTTCTTGTCGAGATAATCGAACATCCCGGTTGTCACAAACTTGAATTCCTCTGAAGACATTCTCCTCCCAAAAATACGCTTGGGTAGCCGGGATTCGCCGGCTCTTCGGCGAATCCCGGACACGCGGACCCAGCGAACGGCTGGGGCTATCAAATCAAAAACAACTCATTAATGGATGGAGCAAATCGTTTCAATGATCGTTCGGATGGCCACGCCGGTGGGGCCGGCCGAACAATAAGGCTTTGCTTCTTCCAGCCATTCCGTGCCTGCGATGTCGAGATGTACCCACGGCACATCTTCGACGAAGGCCTCCAGAAATTTCGCGGCAGTAATCGTGGAAGCGCTGCGCCCGCCAATATTCTTCAAGTCGGCGATCTTGCTCTTGATCAGTTCGCCGTACTCCTCATCCATGGGAAGCTCCCAAAACTTTTCGCCGCACAACTCCGAGGCGCGAAGCACCGTGTGCATCCACTTTTGATGATTGCCCATAGCGCCGACACGCACATCGCCCAGCGCCACGGAGACGCCGCCGGTCAGAGTCGCCACGTCGATCAAGTGCGTGGCGCCCAACTTCCGCGCGTAGCACAATCCATCCGCCAAAATCAGGCGGCCTTCCGCATCCGTGTTGATCACTTCGATGGTTTTACCGGACATCGCGGTTTGAATGTCACCGGGCTTCTGCGCCCGACCGCCCGGCATATTTTCGGTCGCGGGCATCACCGCGATCACTTTGATTCGCGGCTTCAACTGAGCCAAGGCGCGCATCACGCCGATCATGGAAGCGGCGCCGCTCATGTCGTATTTCATCTTCTCCATGCCTTCCGGATTCTTGAGAGAAATGCCCCCGGTGTCGAAGGTGATGCCCTTCCCCACCAAGCCCACCACGCGGGAAACATGATCGCCGCCCTTCGGGGTGTAAGTGAGAACAATCAACCGGGGCGGCTCTTCGCTCCCTTGAGCGACGCCTAAGAACGCGCCCATGCCCAGCGCCCGCGCCTGCTCTCGCTCGAGAACGTCGATCGTCAAACCAAATTGCTCGGCAACCTCGCGCGCTTTTGACGCCAAGAGGGCCGGCGTCATCTTGTTGGCCGGTTCATTGATCAGCTCCCGGGCAAAGTTTTGGGACTCGGCAATCACACGTCCTCGCTCCACGGCTTCGAGAATGGCATTCTTCTTGGCGGTGTCACCACCCACGAGGGTCACCTTTTGAAGGCACGGCTTCTCTTCTTTATCTGTCTTATAACGATCCATCTCAAACTCACCGAGAAGAATCCCTTCGACGGCGGCCTGGGCGGCCTCGGCGCTGTCCAGGGCGCTTCCCTTCACCCACGCAAAATTTCGAAACGATTTCGACCGCACCGTTCGGCTGACGGCGCCGGCCAACTTTCTGAGCATCGTGGAATCAAACTTCTCCTTTTTGCCGGCCCCAAACACGTAAAGGCGTTTTGCTCGAAAACCTTGCAGCGACAGAATGGGAAGGTGTTCGAATAACTTCCCGGTGAATTCCTTCGAGGCGAGCAAGGAAGAGATGAGGCCTCCCGCCGCGCGATCGACGTCGCGCGTCAATCCCTTCAATTCCTGATCCTTTTCAAAAACGTAGACGACCAGCGCTTCCGTTTCTACTTCGGTCGGCTTCTTGGCGCTTAATTCAAAATCCATGAGTCACCTCGCTGACGAACCGGCGGGAGATGGGATGGAGGTTTAGAGGGCGGAGTCATCGAGAGTCTCGATTTCGTTGGCGCATCGCCATTCGCGCTTCGCGATCGGTCTCTTTTCGCCGGATCGCCTCGCGCTTGTCATGCGCCAACTTTCCTTTCGCCAACGCCACTTCGCACTTGATGTGTCCCCGCTTCATGTAGAGCTGAAGCGGCACCAAAGTAAACCCGCGCTCCACGGTCTTTCCCACCAAACGCCGAATTTGATTCTTGTGGAGCAGCAGCTTTCGCGGCCGCAGGGGATCGTGGTTCTGACGATTGCCGTGCGAGTACGGGCTGATATGGCAATTCAGCAACCACACTTCATTGTTCCTCACTTGAGCGTAACTGTCCTTCAGATTGGCGCGGCCTTCGCGAATCGATTTCACTTCGGTGCCGCGCAACGCGATTCCCGCTTCGTATTTGTCGAAGAGGAAATAATGGTGAGTCGCCGCCCGGTTGAATGCGAACACCTTGTCTTCGGTGGTCTTCTGCATGATGACTGCTTCAAGATAAGGAACTCAACGACCCGCCCAAGGGACAACTCACACAGATTTTTCTGTGACGGTTCGGGAGAAAGATTATAACTCGGTTGCGAGAGCTTTGGTAGCCGGGATTCGCCGGGTGTTTGGCGAATCCCGGACGTCCGGCCACGATGCGTCGGGACCGGCTACCCGGTCAATCTATTTCTTCTGTTGCTGCGGAGTCATGGGATTGTTGGGAGTCGGCGGCCCGCTGTATGGAGATTTAGGAGTCATTGTTTGAGGATGGGGATTGAATGGATTGGGCGGAACAATCCGAGGACCGGTCACCGGCTGCGTCTCATTTTCATTTGCGCCCGCCTCTGGAAACGGGAGAAATCGTCCGGAGCTGGTCATGTGAGGCGGAAACGGTTGTCCGGGTTCCCTCACTCCCATCATGTTGTTGGGAGTCGTGGCAGCGTTATAGGGATTCACAACGGGATTCTTCGGCAATTCCGCACTGGTGATTCCCATGCCCGCGGACGGAGCAGCGGATCCCTTGGGGGCAAATCCCAACAGCATGACCTTGGTGACACCCTGAGACGATTTCGGATCCCCAACGATCACGTAATCGATTTCGCTGCCATCCAAAATCTTCAAAATGGCGTCCCGCAACGGCACGTCTTTGAAGGAAACACTTTCGCGGAAGGAACTGACGCTGGGATCGACGTCCAACTTGAAGCCGGTAGCCGCGGCAACGGAATTCAGAATCGTCCCGATGGGAGCGTTGTCAAATTGAAGCGACAGTTTTTGATTTTGCCATTGAATGGGAGAGTTGCTCTGGGCTGCGACTGCCGTCGCAATCAACAGACACAGCATCGCACTTCCCGCGATAATCAAGGAACGCAGAATCGTCTTCTTCATTGCCATTCTCCTGCCACCCGATTCGTTGGCCAATTTTATCACAAAGCGGGGCGAAGATTCGCGAACTTGAACGGGCGGCAACTGAAATGACTCATTCCTGAGAGCTGCTCCGAGAGTAAGGTGACACAGGCTTCCAGCCTGTCACAACCTGCCTCGAAAATGGGTTTCTGTCGCCCCGGTTAACCGGGGCTTGTCAGGATCTTTTGGATCGCCTGCCCCCACGCTTACGCGTGGGTCGAGTAGACGGGGTGCTTCGGAGCTCAGGTGAGCC
>CAZIDA010000366.1:0-4061 GCA_964537865.1 uncultured Acidobacteriota bacterium | reverse complement strand
CGCGGCTGAATCACAAAGCGGTAGGATGGGTATTTGACAACTGGACGCTCAGCGGCATCACCAGCTTTGTGTCCGGAGCTCCCTATATGCCCAGCCTGTCCACCACCGATTATCAAGACATCACCGGTTCTTCCGAGGGCGCCCGCGTGACCGTGATCGGAGATCCCAAGGCAGGACCCAATGGGATTAACCTCGCTGCTTTTGCCCGCACTCCGAAAGGCAGCTTTGGAAACGCTTCGCCGGGCATGCTCCGGGGCCCGGGAACGAACAACTGGGACCTCGCGATTGCCAAGCGGTTCCCCGTATTCTCCGAGGCTCGTTACCTGCAGTTCCGCACCGAGATGTTTAATGCGTTCAACCACACGCAGTACAGCGCTATCGACAGCGCCCTGTTGTTCAACACGGTGGGCCAGCAAATCAATCCGACCGCGGGAACGTACACCGACGCGCGATTGCCTCGGATTATCGAATTCTCGCTTCGCTTTGTTTTTTGAGTGAAACACGGCACGTGGTCGAGCCCTCCATCCGGCCACGTGCCCTTTTTGTGTCGACTGGGATGGGCATTCAAGCCTCACTCGGTCTTCCCTCAATTCTCCCCGCAGAACCGGCGGAGAAAAACACCCTTGTGGATTGCGTCCTGTCTCGCTTTTCGAGATGGACGACGATCCTCCTGGTTCACTCGTCCTGACGGAGGGAACTGGGGAGGGCTCGACGGCGTTGATGGAAGGCAGCCAAGGCTTCTATAATGGCATCACAAAAGCGCGGTTGCTGTCTGTTTGATGTCAGCCTTGTTGTCGCACCATCCGAGAAGAGTTTCAGAGATTTGGAAGCGAGTTTGTGTTGCGGAGGTGTTTATGAGATTCGTGGCGGCGGCATTTTTGACTCTTGTGCTTTTCATCCCACCCCACCTTGAGGGGCCAGCGCAGGCTCCGCGGATTGAACATCAAGTCGAGAACTTCTTCCCGATGGCCGTGTGGTATGGGGGCGGAAAAGTCCGAGCGCCGATGATGGACATGAACGCCCAGGAACATCGCGCGGCGTGGCGTGCCGATCTTCAATCCATCAAAGCGCTGGGCTTCAACGCGGTCAAGTGTTGGGTGGATTGGGCAACCATCGAACCCACCGAGGGCCGATACCACTTCGAGAATCTCGACCAACTTCTCGATCTGGCGCAAGAAGTGGGACTGAAGGTGTACATCCAAATTTACGCCGACTCCGCGCCCGACTGGGTGGGCCGAAAGTATCCGGACTCGCACTTCGTGGACATCAGCGGCGCCCTCATGCCGTCGGAGTCCGCGCCGGGATTTTGTTTCGATCATCCCGGCGTGCGGAAAGCGGAACTCGCTTTTTTCACGGCGTTGGCGGAGCGGGTGAAGAATCAGCCGGCGTTCATGGGATGGGATTTGTGGAGCGAGCCGCACGTCATCAACTGGGCCTGGCCGACGTATCTGCGGAGCGCGGAGTTTTGCTACTGCCCCTATTCGGTGGCCCGCTACCGGGAATGGCTCAAGCAAAAGTATGGAACGCTTCAGGCATTGAATGCCGCCTGGTATCGCCACTTCACCGACTGGCGGCAGGTGGAACCCAATCGCCTCAGCACGATCCTATCGTATACCGATTATATCGATTGGCGATTCTTCATCGTCGACAAGCTGGCGGAAGACTTGCGGGCGCGCTATGACGCCGTCAAGCGCGTCATCCCCGACAAGATTGCCACCAGCCACGCAGCCGCCCCGTCGCTGTTCACCTCGCCGACCGCCGGTGACGGCAATCCGGACGATTGGTTGATGGCCAAGGAGGTGGATTACTGGGGAACATCTTTTTATCCCAAGCATTCCTCACCGGTCGGGCAGGATGCGGCGTGGCGTGGCGCGCTGCTCGATTTTTCGCGATCCGCCTGCGAGCGTGAGCAAAACGGTTTTTACATCGGCGAACTGCAGGCCGGCTTCGGCACGATCGCGCTTCGCGTGGGCGCCACGGTGACGCCGCAGGATGAAAGGATTTGGATGTGGAGCGCGCTGGCTCGCGGCGCCAAAGGGATCAACGTGTACGCGTATTACCCCATGAGCTCCGGTTATGAGTCCGGCGGTTACGGCCTCATCCAGTTGGACGGGGCGCCGACCGAACGCGCCAAGGCCGCCGGCGGTGTGGCGCGTGTGGTGGATGAGCATCAGAAACTTTTCTTGGAGGCGAAGCCGACGCCGGCTGAAGTGGCCATCGTGTACAATCCGCTGTCGTACATGGTGGGTGGACGTCAACCTCTTCCCACCCCCGGCGCGCAAAGCGAGTTTGCCGGCATCGAACGAAACTCCATGCTCGGAATTTACCGGGCGCTGTTTCCTTCGAATGTGCCGGTGGATTTCATCCACATCGATGAGATTGCCGCAGGCCAAGCGGGACAATACAAATTGATTTACCTTCCCTATCCCCTGATGATTACCGCGGCGGCGGCGCAGGGCTTGCGAAATTTTGTGAGGCAGGGCGGAACGTTGATGACGGAAGCGCGTCTGGCCTGGAACGACGATCGCGGCCATGCCCAGGAGATTATTCCCGGATTCGGTTTGAACGAAGTCACCGGATGCCGCGAGGAGGCCGTCCAACAAACGGCCGGCGGAAAAACTGAAATGGAAATTGCGGCGGCTGATCCGAGCATCCCGCTGCTTCATCCCGGCGGAAAGCTGCGCGGCGCGATCTTCGAAGAGTCGCTTCAACCGACTTCGAAGTCGGCGCGCGTCATCGCCAAATTCAAGAACGGAGATGCGGCCATCGTGGCGTCTAGCTTTGGCCGGGGAAAAGTTATTATGATCGGTTCCTTCTTGGGATCGCTCTTTGAGACGGAGCGCGATCCCAACGTTGGAAGATTCCTGACCGGCCTGATGGAATGGGCCGGTGTGGATCGGCCGGTGGAAGTCACCGGCGCATCTGTGAATCCCCCCATCGAGGTGAGAACGCTCGAAGCGGGAAAAGAGAAGCTGATGGTGGTCTTCAATCACGCGACGACTCCCGCGGAGCCGACCATTCATTTGCGAATGACGAAAGGCGCGTATGAAGCGCGCGATTTGGTGTCGGGCGAGGTCGTGCCGGTTTCGTATGAATCCGGCGCGCTGGTTTTGAAGAAAGCAATGGCGGCGGAGGATGTGTGGGTGGTGCGAATCAGCCCGCGATGAAATTTGGTTTGGGTAGCCCCGGCGGTTTTGCAGGCCGGAGGTTGTCTGATCGCACGCAAAAACCCCCGGCGCGCAGAACCGCCGGGGCTACCAGAGACAACCGGAATTCGAACCTGTTGGGATGACAACTCCAAGGAGGCGTTTTAACTGATCCATGAATCACGCCGTGGCGGTAGACATTGGAGGAACGAAGCTGGCGATTGGCGTCGTCGATTCCGAGGGAGCGATCTGCTCGAAATCTAAGGTCCCTGTTCAAAAAGAATCTCCCGAGCAATCGGTCCGGCAGATTATCGATTGCGTGAACCGGGCGATTCAAGAAGCGCGGATCACGCTCGGTGAAATTGCGGGCCTGGGCGTGGCGATTCCCGGAGTTTACTCTGCTGCGACTGGCGCCGCCTGGGCGCCCAACTTGTGGGGGTGGGATCAAGTTCCGCTCAAATCGATGCTCGAGTCTGAGATCTCGATGCGCCTTGTGATCGACAGCGATCGCGCCGCTTATGTTTTGGGGGAACAGTGGCACGGTCGAGCGCGCGGCCTCAACGACGTGGTTTTTCTCGCGGTCGGAACAGGCATCGGCGCGGGCATCATCACCGGAGGGCGGTTGTGCCGTGGCGCCGGAGATATCGCCGGGGCCGTCGGGTGGTTTGCGCTGAGAGATGAGAAGCAGCCGCTGTATCGGCACATGGGATGTTTTGAGGCCGAGGCCGCCGGGCCATCTTTGGTGCGGCGTGAAGTCGAACGAATTAAAGCCGGTGAAAAATCAACGCTCTGTGAAAGAGCCGGCGCCAATCCCGGTTCGTTGACCGCCGAGATGGTCGTTGCGGCGGCGCGTGAGAACGACGCGCTCGCTCGTCGCGTGGTCGAGGAAACCGCCGTGTGGTTGGGCCGCGGCGT
>CAZIDA010000365.1:0-4073 GCA_964537865.1 uncultured Acidobacteriota bacterium | reverse complement strand
GACAAGTCAGCCAAATCAATCGGAGGCGGCGCCGTCTCCGGCTCCCGCTTCAGCGCCCACGCAGACCACCATTCCGGAAGGAACTTATCTTTCCATTCGGATGATCGATTCCATCGACACCGCCACGAATCAAGTCGGTGACACTTTCACGGCCAGCACCGATGATCCGATCGTCATCAACGGGGTGATGGCGGTGCCGAAGAACACTATCGTCCACGGCAAGATCATTCAGGCGAAGTCTTCCGGAAAGATCGCTGGGACACCGGAGTTGCAGTTGGAATTGACCGACATGATGTTGGATGGCCAATCGATTCCGCTCACCACCGGGGAATATCGCCAAGTGGGAAGCAGTCGCGGAAATCGCAGCGCTGAAATGATCGGCGGCGGCGCGGCGCTGGGCGCGTTGATTGGCGCCATCGCCGGCAAAGGCAAGGGTGTCGCCATTGGAGCAGCGTCCGGCGCCGCGGCGGGAACGGCCGTGCAGGTGCTGACCAAAGGCAATCAACTGAAGATTCCGTCGGAGACGTTGTTGAGTTTTCGGTTGGATCAACCGGTGACGGTTCCGCTCAATCCGTGATTTGATTTCGGGATTTCAAGGCGGCGGGGTGAATTTCGAGGCTATCGCCAATCGCCCAGCATGATGAACGGCGCCCAGAAGTAAGGGCTGGAATATTTCGGATTATGAAGGATGGCGATTTGGGCGTGCTGGAGCGCTTCCACTTTGGGCAGACCTTTGCGCAACTCGGTGTAGAAATCGTCCATGATGTCGGCGGTGGAAGTGTCGTACACGGCCCACAGACTGGCGACCAAGGTGTGCGCCCCGGCAATGGAGAAGGCTTGCGCCAAGGAAGCAATTTCCGTCCCCGGATCTTTTTCGCCCAACGCCGTCTCGCACGCGGAGAGCGTCACCATGGAGACCTGGTCGAGCGGAAGATCGTAAATCTCCGAGAGACTTAATTTCCCCGAATCCTTGGGCCCATCACTGGCCAGCTTGATGTAGCTGTCGTTGGGATCGCTGCTATCGAGGCGACCGTGCGTGGCCAGGTGAAGAAGGTCGGTTCCCTTGGGCAAATCAAACAGCCGCTCTTTGTTGGCTTCCCACAGCATGTAGACTTGCGAATTCGGATAGATCTGCTTCAAGCGCTCCACTTCATCAAGCGCCGAAGGAAGCGTGCCGTCGGGATTTCCGAAGGCCACCAAGTGATCGTGGACGTCGGAGTGAGCCTTGTCGAACACCAGATCAAACAGATCGGAAGAAGAAAGATAAGAGATGGCCTTCGATTCCACCAGATATTTCAGGCGCCCATTTTCCTCTTTGGCCAACGCCGGAAACGGCAGGTAATAGAGCAACCCGGAGGGAATAATGGTCAACACTTTCTTGTCGGCCATATCTCCTTCCACCGGGGTGATCAAATCCCGGTACAGCTCGGTCACCGCCATTTTCACCGTGGGCATGGAAGGGGCGCTGACCTCGGTCGAGAGCGGGCCGCGAAGGCGCCGCATGCGCGTCAACATCCGGGCGCGCAAACGATCGACGGTGCTGCGCATCTCGCCGCGATAATCCCGGACCAGCGTATCCAGTTCGGCGCGAGAGACCGCGACGCTGCGCAGTTTGAAGGTCTGGTCCGTAATCTCGAAGATATAGAGCCGCGTCTTGGAAGGGAAATACTCCAACACCAAAGTGTCCGCCGGAATCAGCCGCTGCACCTTGGAAAGCACCGGAGGTTTCACCGTCACGAAGCGCTCATAGTCCGGATGAATCTGCCGCAGCTCGTTGACCACCCGGAAAAACTGCGATTTGTTTTCCGCGAGCAGCTCGCTGAGGTTGTCGATGCGCCGGGGAGAGCGAAGCCTTTCCGACTTGGCCCGCTCGGCAATGAGTTGTTCGCGCAGCTTGGCTTCGGAGTCAAAAAGATTTTCCGCTTCATCCATCAAGCCGCGCACGCGGGGGTTCTTGAAGGGGATGGACGAGAGCCGAATTTTGTCTTGAAGTTGTTTCGATTTCGATCGCTCCAGATATTCGTACGCCTTCTCGGAATTTCCCGTCTCGATCAACAATTGGATCAGCGCTTCATACACGGCTTGTTTGTTGGCAAAGAAGAGCGTGTCGGCGGTTGTCCCGGAAGGAATGCCGCGACGAATTTGTTCGATGTTGTCGACGGCGTCTTCCAACAACACGATGGCGTCGGGCTTCTTGCCTTGCTCGCGAAGCACGCGCGCCTTGCCGAATTCCGCCCGCCACAGCGTTTCCAAGTGGCCGATGGATTGGGCGACGCTGATGGATTGATCGAAGTCCTGCAACGCGGTGTCATCATTCTTCGTTTGGAATTCCACGATTCCCAAATGCATCAGCGTTTCCGCTTCGCCCCGCTTGTCCTCCAGCCGGCGCCGAACGGCCAACGCCTGTTGAAGGCTGGCGCGCGCCTTGGCCAGATCACCTTGCTCAAAATAGATGGCGCCGAGATCGTTCTCGATGAATCCCTTCAGGGCAAAATTCTTTGCCTGATCGGCCAATTGAGCCGCCTCTTCCAACGACTGGATGGCCTCCGGCATTTGATTGGCATAAGCGTAATCGCCGGCCACGTTTCTCAAGAAAAGACCCAGCTCCGTCGGACGGTTCAAGCCTCGCGCCTTATCGAGCGCCCGCTGATGATAACTGGCGGCGGCCTTGTAATCGCCCAATCGAAAATAAGTTTCTCCGAGGGAGTTGAGAATCTCGGCTTCGTTGGCCGAGTCCTTGATGGTCTGCGCAATGGCCAGAGCCGCCAACTGATCGTCAATCGCCGCTTTGTAATCTCCCTGGTAATGCATCGACCAACCGAGATTGTAAAGGGCCAGCATTTCCTGGGGCGGGAGATGATTCGCCTGCGCCAACTTGTAAGCCTGCTCCGCCGCGTCGTGGCTCTTGGCGTAGTCGCCCACATCCATGTAAGTCTTCGCCAGATTGATCAGCGGTCGGGTCAACAGCGGCGGATTGTTCAGCGCCCGGTATTGCTCCAACGCCTGATGGAATCGATCGAAGGCTTGCGGATACTGCCCTAAATCCGAGTACAGGAGACCCATGTTTTGAAGAATGGCCGCATGTCGGCGGGTGTTGTTCGTCTTGATGCTCAACTGGAGGGCTTCCTGATAATGCTTCAAGGCCAGGTCGGAGTTTCCACGATCGGCGGCCACGTCGCCCAAACCACTCGCGGCTAAGAGTTGCCCATTGGAATCCGAAATCGTCTGCGCGATTTGAAGAGCTTGGGAATAGTGCTTCTCGGCGGGATCTTGCTCGCCTAAATTCGAGTACAGCGCTCCCAACAGATTGTTCGCGCGAACTTGGTTTGGCGAATCGTGGCGCACATCGAATGTCTTCAGGGCTTCCGTCGCCAATTGAATTGCGGATCGATACCTGCCTTGAATAGCTCGCGCTTGCGCGAGGAGGTAGGAAGCAATGGCTTGGTGTTCGGGATCGGGATGGACGTTGAACTCTTTCAAGAGAGGATCGAGAATCGCCTCGGCGTTCTTCCAATCTCCCTTTTCGAGCAGAGCCGTCGCCTGCTTCAGTTGCTCATCGACCGAAACGGCAGGTGCGTTCGCCGGATTCTGTTGAGAGGAAACAGAAGCGCTCAGCAGCACCAGAAAAGCCAAAAAGAGAATTGTGATCGATCTAAGCTTCATAACATCGCGCTTCGGTCCTGATGTGAAAGTGAACAAGGAGACGATTGCCCCTCAACTATTTCAATGATCCGGAGTCCCTCCTAATTGGGATTTGGAATTCTGCCGCCCGAACTGGCGCCCACCACAAAAACACTAACTACATTCGAGCGCGCGTTGGCGGGTGAAGGGTTGAATACGTCGAGCTTGAAATTGTCGGGCACCGAAGTCAGATCTTCACTGGGAATGAACACCTGCAGTTGCGTGGAACTTACAAAACTCGAGTTGGCGTCGGGGAAGGCCGCATTCAACGGGCGCATGCCTGAGCCATCACCCAGATCCACCTCCACCACCGATTGCTCTCCAAACCCGCTTCCCGAAATCGTCAGCGGCGTGGGATGCTGGCGGCTAATGCCGGTTGGGCGAATCGAAGT
>CAZIDA010000364.1:0-4089 GCA_964537865.1 uncultured Acidobacteriota bacterium | reverse complement strand
CGAATGCCCGCCAGCCAAATGCCTACGCCCAGGATCGGAATGAACGTCAAGGCGGTTCCCAAATCCGGTTGCGCCAGAATCAACACAAACGGAATTCCCGCCAGCACGCCCACTTGAAACAGATCGGTCCACGACAAGGTGCGAATGTGGCGCTCGCTGAAGAAGCGCGCCATCGTCAAAATCAAAATGATTTTGAAAATCTCCGCCGGCTGAATGGAAAAATTGCCGAGTCCGAGCCAACGCCGCGACCCCATGTGATGCGTCTCGCCGATGATGAGCACCAGCGTCAGCAGGACGACGCCCATCAGATACAGGACCGGCACCTGCTCGATAATCAGATGGTAGTCGACGAACGCCACCGCAAAAAGGAGCACCAGCCCCAGCATCACCCAGTAAATCTGTCGGATTTGCAGGCCCACGTACTTGGTGTGGATGGTGGAGCTGTAAATCTCAATCACTCCCACGGCCACCAGCGCCATCACCGCCAGCAGCAGCCACCAATCGAAATCTGCAATCAATCGTCGTCTCATAAAATGCTAGTTGGGACCGGCCTTCTGCGAAAAGGTTTCTTGAGCCACTTGCCTCGGCGCGGTGTTTTGCTGCGGCGCCAGTTTCATCTGCTTCTTGTCGAAATAGGTTTTGAAAATCTCGCGGGCGATGGGCGCCGAGACGTCGCCTCCGTAACCGCCGTGCTCCACGATCACCGCCACCGCAATCTCCGGATTTTCGCGCGGCGCAAATCCCACGAACCACCCGTGATTCCCATACTTTGCCCCGACCGCGTGACTGCCTTTTGTGCCGGCGCTGATCACCTGAACCGTTCCCGTCTTGCCGCAAACCTCCACATTCGGCAGGCGGGCCGCGGTTGCCGTTCCGCCTTGATTGACCACGCCCCACATGCCGCTGGTGATTTCGTCGACCGTATTCGCCTTCAGCGCAAAGCGATCATCGTAGTTGCCGGCCGGTCTGATTTTGATTCCCGGATTTTCCGGCGCGTCCACCAAATGCGGCCGCAGAAAAACTCCGCCCAGGGCGATGCCGGCCACGGATCGAACCAGTTGAAGCGGCGTCACGCCCACGGCGCCTTGCCCGATGGACACGGAAATCGTCTCGCCGAGATACCACGGCTGTCCGCGCGCCTTTCGTTTCCATTCCGGCGACGGGATGAGACCCGGATCTTCGTTGGGAAGATCGATGCCGGTTTTTTCTCCCAATCCGAATTTGTGCGCGTAATAGCTGATGCGATCGATGCCCAGCGTCTTGCCGACATTGTAGAAAAAGATATTGCAGGATTTGACAATGGCATCGTGCAGGCCGACGGTGCCGTGGCCATGACCGTTGTGGCAATGGAAGACGTGTCCATAAAGCGTGATGGCGCCGCTGCAATAATACGTCGTCGAATCGGTGAGCGTTCCCGCTTCCAAACCGGCAGCCGCCATAATGATCTTGAACACGGAGCCGGGAGAAAAACGCGACTGAATGGCGCGATTCAACATGGGATTGGCGGGATCGTCCAAAATGGCTTTCCACTCGGCGGAGGTCATGTGCCCGGCAAAGACGTTGGGATCGAAGTTGGGATGCGAGACCATCGCCAGCACTTCCCCGGTCTGCGGCTTAATGACCACAACCGTGCCGGATCGATCCCCCACAGCTGCTTCCGCGACGCGTTGCAAATCCAAATCCAAGGTCAACCGCAGTGGATGTCCGGGCACGGGATTCACTTGCTCCAGCCGTCCCATCTCTCTCCCACGGCTGTTGACCACCACGCGCTTGTAACCGTCCCGGCCCATCAGATAATCGTTGTACTCTTTCTCGATTCCGGATTTGCCGATGACATCCTCCGGTTGAAGGTTCGGATACTCGCCGCTGTCGAGCATGTCGGCCGTCACTTCTCCCACATAACCCAACACGTGCGAAGCCAGGCCATCGGGAGGATAAGCGCGGCGCGGCATCAACGTAATTTCCAACTCCGGATATTCGAGGCGGTGGGACTCGACAAACGCCACATCCGCCTGCGAGGCGTCGTCTTTGAGAATGATGGGCTGGAAAGCCGGTGTCTTCTTGAACCGGTCAATCTGTTCCGTGATGGCGCTGGGATCCAGATTGAGGCCGGCGGCAATGCTTTTCAGGTCCTGATCCAAATGCGTGGTGTTCTCACGCATCAGCGTGACGGAATACGCCGAGGTGTTGTCAACGATGGTGCGGCCCTCACGATCGACGATGCGCCCCCGCGGCGCGACCAGCGGGATGGTTCGAATGCGATTGCGCTCCGCCAGGTCCATGTATCGCGAAGTCTCGAGCAGTTGCAGATACGCGAATCCCAGCAGCAACAGCGCGAACGCTCCCGCCAACACGCGCTGCACCGCGCCGATGCGCCGCACCTGCGACTTCGTGTCATCCGAAAAGAAGTAGCGATAGTCCATGCGTCAACAAAGTTCGATTTCTACCAGTCCTGCCGGCGAAACCGATCTCCCAGCCAAAAGACGGGAAGCCCTATGACCACGTTGAGAAGCGGCGAGTAAACGAAGTGGTAATGCGCCCACGAGAAATGCTTGGCATAAAAGAGCCGCTCCAGGAACGCCAAGATGGCCAAATCCACAACACTGAAAACCAACAGCGCCGCCGCTCGGATGGCGATATGTTCCGCTTCAATTCGCCGGCTGAACGACGACGCCACAAACCCAACGATCGTTTTGCTCAGCCCGTTCAATCCCACCGGGCCATGCGACAAAGCGTCTTGAAGCAAGCCCGCCACCACGCCCACCGATAGGCCGCGAAGGGGAGACTGCAGCTTCAAACCAAAATAAACCGTCACGATCAGCGGCAGATCCAGCCACGCGGCGCGCCAAAACCACAGCGGCAATTTGGATTCGATGAAAACGGACGCCACGATGAAGAGCGCGATAATCCAGAGCGGAAATTGGTGACGTTCCATTCAGAACAACCATTCAATCAGGGCTTGGCGCACGCAGCCTTCAACGCTTCGTGCGCGAACGTGAGGTCAGCATCGTGCTTGAGAAAGAACTGTGGGCCGGCGCGTACCCGTCGGAAGTCGCGCCCAAATCCAACGCGTCAGCGGAAGGAAGAGACGTTCTTCATCACCAAAACATCTTCCAGCCGCGACAACCGCGCCGCGGGGCGGGCCTCAATCGTTTTGAAGATTCCGGCGCCGGAGCGGACTTCGGTCACTCTTCCCACCAGAAGATTCTTCGGATAAATCTGGTCCTCGCCGGAAGTTCGAATCACTTCTCCCGGAGAGATGTTTTCATCGTTGATCACATAATCGATTCCCAGGAGCGTTCCTCCCAATCCCTTGGCCACACCGTGTATCCGGGATTTCTCGAAGATGACGCCGACCCCGCTCTCGCTATCGGTAATCAGTTGAACCACCGCGGAGCGCGCATACACGCGAACGATGCGTCCCACCACGCCGTCCGGCGTAATCACGGGAAGGTTGTTGGTGAGGCCGGCCTTGGCGCCTTTGTTAAGGGTGATGGATTTGAACGCCTCGCTGGGAGAGCTGCCGATGACCTGCGCCGCCACGGTGGTCATGGGCGCCGCTTCTTTCAAATTCAAAAGCGCCTGCAACCGCTCGGTGGCTTCGGCCTCGGCTTGCCAACGATTCTTTTCGAGCGTCAACGCTTGCAGTTGGCTCCGCAACTGCCGGTTTTGTTCGGCGGCATGATGCAGGGCGATGTAATCCCGCCACACGTTCACGGTCGCCGTGGCGATGGAGGAAGTCAACTGTTCCGCGGGAACAATCAGGTAGTTGGCCCAGATTTGGAAGAGGCGCGCGTCGTTCCGTCCTCTGGCCTGCGCCCCCAACAGGAAGACTTGAGAGAGGATGACCACTCCCAGGACGACCCAATTTTTTTGTCGGGTGAGAAACGATATCATTTCCATTCCCCTTCCCCGAAAGGAGAATTTGCGCTTGCGCTATTGATAATCAACTGAAATTTTCCGCAGCAAACGGAAATCGTCGAGCATGCGTCCGGTGCCCAGCACCACCGAACAAAGCGGATCGTCCGCCACGAACACCGGCAATCCGGTCTACTCGCTGATGCGCCGGTCGAAGTGTTACAACAACGC
>CAZIDA010000363.1:0-4099 GCA_964537865.1 uncultured Acidobacteriota bacterium | reverse complement strand
ACTTCGCGCGCTTTCAGGCGCACAAGGTGTCCCCTTCGGGGACAAAAACGAGTTCAGTTCAACTGCTTGATCATTTTCATCGCCGAGAGTGGTCGCCGCGGCGACCATGAGCGACTGCTCCGAAAAAAGCCGAGGGTTTCTCTGCGCCGTCTCGGACGCGGCGGGGCGACTCCGCGGTGATTGGACTCGCAGTCATGCGAAATATTTTCATGCACTTGAATGTGACTGAGGTGTCTGCGCGCCTGTTCCGAAAATAGGAAAGGACGTTTTACGCAACCCTTTCAGGATTGAACCGGTGAGCGGTTTCATGCCGTCTTCACAAACCACGGCTTGCCGGTTCCCAACTTCGTCGCCACTGAAATACCGAGGGCAAAGATAAAGACGAGATACGGAATGAAGAGATTGAGGTAGGGCACAAAGGAGAGCAGCGACCAACCCACGAGTCCCAGGATGGCGTAAAGCGCCAAGGGCAACGGGCGCTTGAAAATCCAGCGCACGATCAATCGACCAATGGTGAGATAAAACGCGACGGCGCCGAATCCCCACATCGCGAAGAGTGAAACCAACAAAAGAAACATGAGCGGGATGCCGACAATAATTTTGATCATCAAGGAAAACAGCGTCAACAGTCCAATGAACACGATGAGCGACAAGAAGCCGATCACCGCGATGCGGGCGAAATCGCGTTCGAACCGGTCCATCGCAAAGGCGGTTTGCACCGGAACAAACAAGATGACCAGCACCGCGATGATGAACCACGCCAAGATGCGAGCCGCGCGCCAGAGCAGCGCCGTGCGATCGGTCATCGTGGAGAGAAGCGTTCGCCCGCGCGTCACAAAGGCGCGGCGCAACTCTTCGCGAAAATAGGTCGTCGCCAGGGTTTTGCCTTTGATCTGCTCCACATTGGAATGGAAAAGCCTGCCGCCGAGAACCACCAAGTCGCCGCCCACCACGGCGCCGGGCTCCATCCAAACATCGCCCCCCAACGCCACCACATCGCTGTCCACTTGGCCTTGAATCACCACGGATCCGCTCAAGGCCGCCACAGAACCTTTGACATGACCTTCGACGAAAACGGAATGTCCCACGGAAATGACGTCGCTCTCCGAGGTCTTGTCCTTCTGAATGACGATATCACCGGACGCCGGCGTCATGGAGATGGATTTGGAAAGGATGGGAGGATTCACGTCCGCCGCGAAAGATCGAGCGGAGAACATCCCCGGAAGAAACAGGAGAAGCGCCAGATATTTTAGCCATTCGATGAGCGGTTTGGAATCCGGCAGGATCGTTCTCCTAGGAGATTTTCTCATTCACGCTCCGACGAATAGGGGGACGCACGTCATTAAGCATCGTGCGCTCGTAATGAGTGAGCAGCCGAACCAACATGAAGCCGGCAATAAACGTCGCCAGCAACAACGTGGGCAGCAGGATGGGGCCGGTTGAAACCAGCAGATGGCTTCCGGATTCCGTGACCGTATTCATGGTGCGCAGCACCGCCAACATGGACTTCAGGGGAAGTTCCGCCCATCCGAAAGCGGCATCCACGAACGCCTTCTGAATACCGCCGACGAAAACAATCAGAATCAGCAACGCCAATCCGTATCCCGCCGTCAGCAACGAGAAGCGCCGCTCTTCCGCGGGGACAATCTGCGAATAAATCTCTTGCCGCACGCGATACATGAGATGCGGGATGAAGTGTTTGGGGGGATCGATCGGCGGCAGCTCCGTCAGAGCATTGATGAGCTTCACCTCCTGCCCGTAGCGCGACATGCACTTGGCGCAGTACTGCAGGTGAATGTCGATTTGCCTCAGCTCGCTTTCGCTGAGCGCTCGATCGTGATACGCGGAAAGGTCGATTTCACCGCATCGCAACATAATCGGTTCTAACTCCACGGACAAGAATTGAGCGTTCGCTCTTCAAACTCTCTTCCTGTCCCCCCATTCCTTCAGGCTCGTGAATAAATCCGGACGCCTTCGCTTTCCAGTCGCTCCACCATGCGGCGAAGCATTTCGCGCGCGCGGAAGGTGCGATTCTTGACGGTTCCCAGCGGCAGCTCGGTGATCTCCGCCATCTCCTCGTAGCTCAACTCGTTGATGTGTTGCAACACGATCATCTCTCGATAGGCCGCCGGCAACTTCTCAATCAACCGGCTCAGAATTCCTCGCGTCTCGTTCTGCGCCAATTGCTGATCCGCATTCATCGCCGTGGAAGCCAAATCAATTTGGATTTCGTCGTCCTCGGTCTCGATGGGCTTATCGAGTGAGTTGACGGCAGGGCCGCCTTTTCGCAGATGATCGATCACCGTATTCGAAGCAATCTTGAAGATCCAAGATCCGAACTTGTAATTCTCGTTGTACGTTCGGAGCGCGACAAAGGCTTTGACAAAGACATCCTGAGAAAGATCAAGCGCCAAATCGTAATTGCCCACCATGCGGGCGATGAAATTTACGATCGGCCTTTGGTATCTGCGGACGAGCTCCTCAAACGCCCGTTCATCCTTCTTGAGAGCCCGCCTCACGAGTTGTTGGTCGGAGCTCGCCATGGTCCGTAGACGGTTAAAATACGGATTCGGTTAGAGAAAGGTTGCGTTTAG
Source organism: uncultured Acidobacteriota bacterium (assembly GCA_964537865.1). GTDB lineage: Bacteria > Acidobacteriota > Terriglobia > JAIQFV01 > JAIQFV01 > CAZIDA01. Next base: position 1,505 of record CAZIDA010000363.1, on the reverse strand, counting down.
CCGCAATTTTTTTATGGGGCTGACCGGACGGCCTTTCCGGCCCGTGCCGGCGCGGCGCGAAAGACCCACTTCCCACCGACCATTGTTCCGACGGCTCGCCCCACAAACGGCCATCCATCGAAAGGAGAATTTCGGCTTCGGGATCGCGATTCGGAAGTCCGGTAAACCCATTTCAATTTCGGATCGATGATCGTCAGGTCGGCTTTGGCCCCCACTTCAATCCGCCCCAAATCGGTTCGTCGCAGCATTCGGGCCGGATTGGCGCTGAGCACTTCCACCAAGCGCGACCAACCAATGGCGGAGGTCATTACCAAATTTTTGATGGCCAGCGGCAACGCCGTTTCCAGCCCGATGACGCCGAAAGGCGCGGCCTCCAGACCGCGCCCTTTCTCAGCCGCGGAATGAGGCGCGTGGTCGGTGGCAATGGCATCGACCGTTCCGTCGGCCAAACCTTCCTTGAGCGCCTCCACGTCCTTCGCGGTTCGCAGCGGCGGCTTCATCTTGGCGTTTGATCCATATTGTCGCACCGCCTCTTCAGTCAGGGAGAAATGGTGGGGGGTGACTTCGCAAGTCACGTTGACGCCCCGCTGCTTGGCGTCGCGAACCAAGTCCAGCGCTCCGGCCGTGGAAAGATGCGCGATGTGCACATGGCCACCGGTCTTTTCCGCGCACTCAATATCTCGTTTCACGATGGAGTCTTCCGCTTCCCGAGGAAGTCCCGCCAACTGCAAGCTTTTCGACACCGCGCCTTGATGAATGACTCCGGCCTGCGTCAAGGCCAAATCTTCGCAATGATCGCTCACGAACGTGGTCAATCTCTTCGCTGATTCGAGGGCTTGCCTCATCAACGCGCCGGTCTTCACCGGTTTTCCGTCGTCGGAAAAACCGACGGCCCCCGCCCGCATCAGGGCTTCGAAATCGGTCAACACCCCGCCGGCGCTGTTTTTCGAAACGGCAGCGATGGGAAAGACGCGGATTTTTGATTTCAATTGCGCGCGTCGGACCACGTCCTCCGTGGTTGAAACTGCATCATTGACCGGCTGCGTGTTCGGCATGGCGCAGACGCTTGTGAATCCTCCGGCGGCCGCGGCCTCCGTGCCGCTTTCAATGGTCTCACAATCTTCCCGGCCCGGCTCTCGAAGGTGTGTGTGCAGATCGATGAATCCCGGAGCCACCAACAACCCGCGGGCGTCAAACACTTCGTAGCCGGAGGCGGAATTCTCGACCGCAGAAGGATGCCCTTCGACCGGTGAAATGCGCGCGATGACATCCCCTTCAATCCACAGATTCGCGATTTCGTCGCGCCCCGTGGCGGCGCAAATGATTCGGCCATTGGCGATGAGCAATCGGGACATGAATCCTTTCTTGTTGGCGGCTCGACCGGGGGCCGAGGTCCTTTTCGAAAATTATGCGAGGCCCGCGAATGAAGATCGTGGCCGCGGCAGAACTACGGCTCGCGCCGATGAATCGTTGACTCGTTCCACCAACAACACCGTTTCAGCGCC
>CAZIDA010000362.1:0-4126 GCA_964537865.1 uncultured Acidobacteriota bacterium | reverse complement strand
TCTCGAAGGAAGGGCCCGACTTCAACTGTCTTTTCCTGGGTTACCTGTTGGATGCTGTCTGGAAGGGCGCGGAGAAATGCCACGTTGTCCGACGGACTTGTACCTTCATAAATCAGAACCCCGCCCGGGGAGTACAGATAGATGGAAGGCAATTTTTGAATGGCCAGCGGTGCCACCGGGGCTTCCTGCGCTTCTCGTGGACGTGGCACTACCTCAACAGGAGCAGGAATTTGCGGTCGATCGTGAGAAACTAGCTCCGGATGGCGCTTCAGCCATCGGAGGTATCCATCCGCGAGTTCGCCCATGGGCGCATCAACGACAACAAGCGAACCTGTTGCGCGCCGATGGGGTTTGGTTTGGGCCGCTTCTGTACGCAATGCGAACAGCAGGAGGACCGAAACCAGAAGGACACTCCCTCTCTGGAGGGCCGCCTCCCCCCCGACGTGAAGATCGCTCATCCCCGTGCGCATTCAACCTCCGATTGAAGCGCATAAACGTTGCACTTCCCGCACATCTTCATACACATCTGCCTTGTCAATGCCAAAACGTCCTCTGGGGATCTGTTTAATTAACACATGCAAACGACATCGCACTTACAGTGTGCGTCGCACTTGACTGCGCAAAGGCAATTTGCATCTACATTAACCTTGCATGCAAGCGTGACCGCCTGCGGGATACCAGCGCCGAAGACAATTACGCCACCCAGAACAAGGATCCGAAGAGCTTTCCACACTGCAGAGTTTCGCATGATTGACTCTCCTTTCTATAAGCCGAAAGAACACCGCGATGATTTGTCAATTCGCTGCCGTCAAATTAGCACTGAAGCTCACATCTAGCGCCACTAAAAAGGTCTGGTCACTCATGAGGAAATACTTGAAAGCGTGTCTCGTGCACTTAACCCCTCATTTTCCAGCCACCCACCGACCGCATAATCTGCGCCATTCTGTGAGACGACCGTGCAGGTAGAGAAGCGGCCCCTGCGTCTCATTTGTAGCCTTCGATCAGGGGATCTCCTCCATTCCTGTTAGTCGTTGGAGAGGTGCTAATTTTTCATGTGAATTTGAAAAAAACCCAGATGCGCGCGGGCGGGCTAACGCCTTAAATCCTGTTGCCCTTCCAGAGGGCGCATAAATTCCCGAGCAGCCTCAGCTAGCTCTCGACCAACGGTACCTGGTCTCATATTCAATTTGGCAGCAACCTGCTTTAAGCTCAAGCCCTCAAACTTGCTCAACAACAGAATGGCCCGCCTCTTGCCGCTGAGCATGCGCAGAGCTTCGTGAACTGAAGCCTTCAGAAATAGATCTCCCGGTTGAGTGCCAACACGCCTCGATAGAGATGCTGAATCAGAAAGCGTGTCGTCTCCTACCGGCAGATGGCATGAGCGCTTTTCCCTAACCAAGTTTCTGAGATAATCACTGATCCTACGTTTCGCAATCGCGCCCACAAATGTGGCCACTTCGCAATCTCCGCGAAAGCGCCCGCCTCTAATTTTCTTAAGCGCATCGGCGATTGATTGTTGAGCGATGTCCATCCGGTCTTGGGCAGGGATATCGTGCGTCTTCGCAATTCCGACCAACATTGGAAGACAATTTTGCATATCTTCGTCGGTAAAGTCGTGGGCCATGAGAAAAGGGATCGAAAGTCCGCCCTAGCAATCCAGTTGCGATCAACCCGCGTTCAATTGCTCGCGAGTTTTCGGATCCAGACTCCGGTACATCGAACGATTCCAGTTCACGATTTCCCCGCGGCAATGCTATGCTGCCTCTCTACAACAACTCGCCTTGATTCATCTTCCTTCCATGAAATCTGGTGGGGAATTCCACTCGTGTTGTGCAAACGTGTATGAGCCTTTTCATATCTCCGATTTTATGGGGGGGTGGAGACGCTTTGTGTCAATTGTAGTTCAAAATAAAGCCGGCGCCCCGGCCATTTTTGCTTATACCCTTGGCTTCACCTCTTGTCAAGGAGAACAGGACTTGAAATAGCCCTTCTATACGCCATTCCGCAATGAGGATTGAAACTTATCAAATCCCTGCAAAGGAATTCCTGCGGTAACGATTTCATCGATCAGCATCGCGCTTGAAGAATCTGCCGCGACCTTGACTTAAGTCACTGCGCATTCGGGCCGCCCCGCTTACACTCTCGCTCGTAATTCAAGATCGCGAATGGAGGGTTCGCCATGGCAGTGGACGCACAATCAACGGTGAGGGACGTGGTGGTGGAGATACCCCGCGCCACCCGGCTCTTTGAAAAACTCGGAATCGATTATTGTTGCGGTGGAGGGAAATCCCTTCAAGAGGCCGGCCTTCACGCCGGGCTCTCGGTGGAGGAAATCATCCGTTCCTTGGATGAGCTGAAGCAAAGCCCGCCGGCGGCTCAAGCCGAGATGGACTGGCAGGGCGCGTCGCTCTCCCAATTGATTTCCCACATTGTCAACCAGCATCATCAATTCACGCGCGACGAATTGAGCCGATTGACCGGGCTCCTGACCAAAGTGTGCGGCGTCCACGGAACAAACCATCCGGAATTGCTCGAGATCAAAGAAGTGTTCTCTCCGATGAATGAAGAGTTGATGGATCACATGCACAAGGAAGAACAGATCCTGTTCCCCTACATGGTCACGATCGAGCAATCCGTGGAACGCAAGCAGGCGCTGGCGCCGCCCTTCTTCCGAAGCGTTCTCAATCCCATCGAGATGATGATGACGGAACACGAAAGCGCCGGACAATCGCTCGCCGAGATTCGCCGGTTGAGTCATGAGTATGAAGTGCCCGGCGACGGATGCGGCAGTTTCCGCGCGCTCTACCAGGGACTCGGAGAGTTGGAGAAGGATTTGCATCAACACATCCATCTCGAAAACAACATCCTCTTCCCCAAATCCGTCCGCATGGAAAGCACGGCCTTCGCGGGGTGAGCTCATGCCCGGAAAAAACCGATGACCTCTGCCGACTCTTGCCGGTTTCCGCTTTCATCGAACTCACCGCCATTCTACTTTTTGCCGCCAACATCATCTCCACGCTTACGCGTCCGGGCCTCGCGCCGTCTCCGGCCTCTTCCTCGCGCTTGTTTAGAAGCCTTTGGGGGTAGCGCAGACCCGCCGCGGCGGGTGTCTGCGCCACATTGCGAATTCTGGTAGTGGGTCAGTTTCAAGGGTGGCACAGGCCTCTGGCCTGTGGTTCACGCGCAGGATGCGCGTGTCACCTTCAAACTGACCCACTACCCGAATTCTCCTTGACTTGAATTTGGCGTCATGTTAAAAACGGTCTGTGTCATCCTTAGGACGATCGTCATCTAAATGATATATGCCACGTCCACCTCAAGCGCGCCGTCTCATCTTCACTCTTTTTGGCGATTACATCTTCCCTCGGGAGGGATGGGCGTGGACCGGCGGCTTGATCGCTCTCTTGGACCAACTCGGCGTGAGCCCGCAAGTGGCGCGATTGAATTTGTCGCGCCTCAACCGCAAAGGCTGGCTGGAATCCGAGCGGCCGGGCCGCAACAGCCTTTACCGGCTGACCGCCAAGAGCCGTCGCCTGCTTCAAGAAGGAACGAAGCGAATCTTCGAGCCGCGGCCTCGGAGTTGGGATCACCAATGGCGCGTGGTGGTTTACTCGCTCCCGGAAAAGAAACGGCATCTCCGCGAAGCCCTGCGCCGCCGGCTCGCGTGGTTGGGTTTTGGGGCGCTCGGTCCCGGCGCTTGGATTTCACCGCACGATCGGCACGCCGAAGTCGAGGCGCTGCTCGATGACTTGCAGGTGCGGCCTTTCGTTCATTACTTCGAAGGCCGCTGGGTCAGTTCTTTCTCGAATGAAGAAATTGTTTCTCGCTGCTGGAGTCTGGACAGCTTGAATCGTCACTACTCGCGATTCATCAAGAGGTGGCGTCCGCAGCTTGCGCTCTTTCGCAAGAAACGATCGAACGGAAAAGCCTTTCTACCCAGCCAATGCTTTTCACATCGGTTTTGGATCATTCACGAATACAGCGCTTGTCTGAATCAGGATCCCAATCTTCCCGTGGAACTGCTTCCCCGCGCCTGGCTGGGCGATGAAGCGGCCCGAATTTTCCGTGAGTACCGGCGATTGCTGACGGCGCCCACGAACGCCTTCATCGACAAGACCCTTGGAAC
>CAZIDA010000361.1:0-4130 GCA_964537865.1 uncultured Acidobacteriota bacterium | reverse complement strand
TGATGTCGAGATTTTCTCGGTTTTTGAGTTTTCACACAGACTCTTTCAGGGACAAAAACGAGTTCGCCTCAACTGCTCGGTCATCTACCTGTCCCTGGGTGGTCGCCGTGGTGGGGCGTCTCTGCGGTGATCGGTGAACCCGGTATGGAAAAGACTTCATGCGCTCGAGCGACGCGTTGCATACGGAGAGTCAAGATCCAAAATCCAGATCTCTGAAATGACTTCTGGAAGTCCGACATGAAATCGTTGACTTGCTGTCGAATGCGGGCCAAGAACCCAAGACAAGAACCTCGGCTGGGAACGAAAGCGAGATGATACACCTAGAAGCGGAATCGAAGTCAAACGGTTTTACAGAGCGGCCTGGGGCCGCCCGCCGTGGCGGGCCGCGGTCCGCCGCGGCGGACTCATGGTTACATCGTTGCAATTTGAAAATCTTGTCAAAAAAGCAAGATTTTCGAAGCTTGCTAAACAGAGCACGGCGTAGACTCGGTAGCGATGCCGAGTCCCCGCGGGGAACGAAGGCAGCGGCTCTTGCAGGCGGTGGCTAGGCCGTGCCGGTTCCAGCGGTCTGATAGGAAAAGAAGGGGGAATCAACCGAGCCTTATTTAATGATTTTCAAACGGATCAAGTCGGTTTCTGTCCAACCGATATCTTCAATAAGCGCCTTGAGAAGCTTGGGACCGTAGGTCTTTTGGGGATGATAATGAATGACGATCCTTTTTCCTGGAACGCCGGTTTTATAAAAGCCCAGTTGCTTCCCGATAGAGACGTCTCTTTCCCAGCCGTCCCGTTCCAGTGCTCTTATCAATTTGTCGGCTGTGAGGTTCTTTACTTGGTTCCAAACGTTGGTTGAGAAGGCCATTGGAAGGTGAGCCTTTGAATGAGCGCACCGGGGGAAACATCGTATTCCGAGTCTTCAAGTCTTGTGAAATCGGGACCGATGGGCAACGGACTTCCGTGCTTTACAAGCGAGGAAACATACACAACCGCAGCCTCTTTGGCGTTTTCTAACGCTTCCTTCTTCGTCTCACCATCCACATGCAAGCCTTTCAAGGCAGGGCAGTACGCATGAAATCTTCCTTCATCCGGTTCGACGACCACACAAACCCTAAACGTAATGTCCCTGATGCTATCACCATTCTTCCGGCCCATTTGAGGCTCCTGTCAGTCTGTCCAGCTTAATGGTATCCTTGCCAAATTCGTGATGTCAACTTCCTTTGAGGTCCTGCGTATGCTTGGTAGTGATGCCGAGTCCCGCGGGGGAAGGCAGCGACCCTTGCGAAGAGGTCACATAAAACCGCGCCGATACGGAAATTTCGTTGCGTGATTCAGTTTTCCATGATAACTTTGCTCGTTTCAAATTGCTGGGGGGAGACGTACTTAGGGATGGCCCTAACGGTTGAGAAGAAGACGACGATAATCGGGCAGTTCAAAAAACACGAAACGGACACCGGATCCCCGGAAGTTCAAATCGCTTTGCTTAGCGACCGCATCAATGCCCTCAACGAACATTTCAAGGGGCACGTGAAGGATCACTCTTCGCGGCGCGGGTTGTTGAAGATGGTCAGTCAGCGGCGCCGCTTGTTGGATTATTTGCGGACCGCGGACGTGGATCGTTACAAGGCGGTTATTGACAGGCTGGGCATCCGTCGATAAATGAAAGGACCGCGTAGATCGTCGGATGGGCTGCCGAGTTTGCGGAGGTTGAGCAGAAGTTTTGGCTCCGCCTCCGAATAAAGTGTTTGCGTTTGTGAATGGTGTTCTGGCTAGCAGAAGTGATACAGCGTTCCGAAGCTTCGGGACTCTATATAACCTCTGCTACCTTCCACGCCGTGACCACACGCAAATAAACCAATAATTTCATTTTGAACCTGAGTTAGGAGAAAAATATGGCCTATAGTGCCAACATTGAATTGGGCGGAAGAACTTTATCGATTGAGACGGGCCGTTGGGCCAAACAAGCGGATGGCGCCGCCGTGGTTCGCTACGGAGACACGGTGGTTTTGGTGACCGCGTGCGCTTCACGAGAGCCGCGGGAAGGCATCGATTTCTTTCCGCTGACCGTGGATTACCGGGAATACAACTACGCCGCCGGGAAAATTCCCGGGGGATACATCAAGCGCGAAGGGCGGCCGAGCGAGAAAGAGATTTTGACGTCGCGGCAGATCGATCGCCCCATCCGTCCGCTGTTTCCCGAAGGATTTCGCTGTGAGACGCAAGTGATCGCGTTGGTGCTTTCGGCGGATCCGGACAGCGATCCGGACATCATGTCGATCACCGGCGCGTCCACGGCGCTGTTTCTTTCCGAAATTCCATTCTACAAACCCATCGCCACCGTGCGCGTGGGACTCATCAACGATCAACTGGTCATCAATCCGAGCTACGCCGATCAAAAAGATTCCAAACTCAATCTCACGATTGCCGGAAGCGACGAAGGCATCGTGATGGTGGAGTCCGGGGCTCGAGAGATTTCCGAAGAGCGCATGGTGGAAGCGTTGGAGTTCGGGCATCAGGCGGTCAAGAAGATCGTCGGCCTTCAAAAGGAACTCGCGGTGCAGATGAAAATCACCAAGCGCGAAGTGGCGCCGGTGACGTACGACGAGGCGTTGACGCAAGAGATTCAATCGAAATTCAACGCCGACTTGCGCGACGCGCTGGACACTTCCAAGCACCACAAATTGGAAAGCCAGGAGCTGACGCATAAAGTCAAGGAAGCCATTCTGGCGTCGATTTCGGAAGAAGACGAAGCCAAGCGCCAAGAAGCCGAGCGGATTTTCGAGCACTGGCTGGAGCAGATTTTCCGCGAAGACATTTTGAAAGCGCGGCGGCGTCCCGATTCGCGAGCCTTCAATCAGATTCGACCAATTTCCTGCGAAGTAGCGGCGCTGCCGCGGACGCACGGTTCCGCTGTGTTTGCGCGCGGTGAAACGCAGGCGCTCGTCACCACCACGCTGGGCACTGCCGAGGACGTGCAGCGCGTCGACATCCTCATGGAAGCCGAAGGCATCGAGAAGCGCTTCATGCTGCATTACAACTTTCCCCCCTTCAGTGTGGGCGAAGTGGGCCGCATGACCGGCCCGGGCCGACGCGAGATTGGACACGGAGCGCTGGCCGAACGCGCCATCAGCGCCGTCATCCCGGATGAGACGGCCTTCCCGTATACCATTCGCGTGGTTTCCGACATTCTCGAATCGAACGGCTCTTCCTCGATGGCCACGGTGTGCGGATCGACCTTGGCGCTGATGGACGCGGGCGTTCCGATCAAAGATCCGGTGGCCGGCATCGCTATGGGATTGGTGAAAGAAGGAGAGGAATACGCCATTCTCACCGATATCGCCGGGGCCGAAGATCATTTCGGCGATATGGATTTCAAAGTGGCCGGAACGTCGCAGGGCATCACGGCGCTGCAGATGGACATCAAGATCGACAACGTCACGCCGCAGATCATGCGCGAAGCGTTGGCGCAGGCCAAGGAAGCGCGATTGTTCATTCTCGATCGCATGCGCGAAACGCTTCCGGCGCCGCGGCCAAGCATTTCGCCGCTCGCGCCGCGCATCTTCACGATGCAAATCAAGACCGATAAAATTCGCGACGTCATCGGGCCCGGCGGCAAAATCATCCGCAGCATCATCGAGCAGACCGGCGTGAAGATCAACGTCAACGACGACGGCAAGATCGATATCGCGTCTTCCGATGAAAATGGCGCCAAGAAGGCCATTCAGATGATCAAAGATCTGACCGCCGAAGCCGAGGTGGGGAAGACCTACGTCGGGCGCGTTTCGCGCATCGCCGATTTCGGAGCGTTCGTCGAAATCATTCCCGGCACCGACGGCTTGCTGCACATCAGCGAGATCGACGAGCAACGCATCCGCGAAGTTCGCGACGTGCTGAAGGAAGGCGACACCGTCATGGTGAAGGTGATCGGCGTGGAAGGGAATAAGATCAAACTCAGCCGCAAGGCGGTGTTGCGTGAACAGCGCGCCAAGTCCGGCGGCGGCCACGGTCAGCCTCAGAAGGCGCATCATTAGAAAGATGCCGCGAAACTTTGATCTAGCGGTCGGAAGGGCCGGACTTTAGTCCGGCCCTGGAGTTTGGACATTTCTGTATGTTTATTTCATTTATATTGAAAT
>CAZIDA010000360.1:0-4154 GCA_964537865.1 uncultured Acidobacteriota bacterium | reverse complement strand
ACCCTGGCGGGCCTTTCACCCGCTTGGCGGGCGACCATTTCCAGGTCCCCGGCTATAGATCTATCGCCCTATCGGGCTTGCAACATCGCAAGCCTGAAAAATTTTTATCCGCTTGAGTGCGACGCAAGGGCATGAACGATTGGTCCGAGAACAGCCGAAGGTTTCTCTGCCCGCCGTGGCGGGCGGCCTCGGCGTCTCTGCGTTGAATAGCCCCCCGGCCAGCGAATTATTTTCATGCATTGGCGTGTCCGCCGCGGTGAGGCGTCTTTGCGGTGATTGGCCGCCTGAAACATCTTGATGCCCTTCGGTCCGCCATCTCTTTGGCTTTTGAGCGACGAGCCACGAAAATCTCTCAGCTCGCTCCGCGCGTGGACAGGACGATGGGGATCGTGCGGAGCAGAATTTTCATATCCAAGAACAGCGACCAGTTGTCGATGTACTGAAGATCGAGTTGCATCCAGCGATCGAAATTCAGATTGTCGCGGCCTTCCAAAATCCAAAGGCACGTGAGTCCCGGGCGCATACGCAAACGGCGGCGCTGCCACCGCGCGTATCGGTCGACTTCATCCGGCAACGGCGGACGCGGACCCACGAACGACATATCTCCCTTTACGATATTAAAAAGTTGCGGCAGCTCATCCAGTGAAAGCTTTCGAAGAACCCGTCCCAAGGGAGTGCATCGCGGATCGTTGCTCAGCTTGAAGACCGGCCCATCGCGCTCGTTCAGCGCTTCAAGCTCCGAGCGCTGCTTCTCCGCTCCTTGCACCATGGAACGGAATTTCAGCAGCGTGAAGCGCCGTCCGCCCAAACCGCATCGCGTTTGGCGAAAGATGACCGGCCCCGGCGAGGTCAGCTTCACCAGCGCCGCCACGATCACCAGCAGCGGCGAGGTCAGGGCCAGCAAAAACAACGCGCCCAGCACGTCCAGACTCCTCTTGAGAAAGAGCAGGTACTCATTATCCGGCGCCGTGGAGAAGGTCAGCAGCGGCGTGGAGTTCAGCCACTCCAACTGCATTTTGGAAATGACGTGCGGAAAGAGGTTCAACAAAATCCTCGTCTTCACGCCTTCCTCTTCGCACGCCAAAAACATTTCCTCCATCCCCGCCAATTCCTCTTTGGGGATGGCGAAGATGATTTCGTCGATCACATGCCGGCGAATCAGCTCCGGCAATTCCTCCAGCTTGCGCAGATTGGCGCAAAGGCCGCGGGCTTTTTCGAGATTCGCCTCTTCGTGAGACGCCCGCACGATCGCAAAAAGTTTGGTTCCCAAGATTTCGTGGTTTTGAATGGTGCGCGAAAGCTCAAGGGCCTCCTCGCCGGTTCCCACCACGATGTAATACTGGAACCCGCCGAAGCGCTTGCGCATCACGCGGCGGAGTCGCTTTGAGGAAACGCGAAAGACGGACAACACGACAAAATCGATGCCGAGAAAGAAGGTGACCAGCGCGCGGCTCACGTCGAGCTTGAACGCGGCAATCAGGCCGAAGACGAGCAGGCCGCCGATGGCCACCTGTTGCGCCACTTTTCGGACGCTGACGATGTTCTCTTGGCGCTCGACAATGCGGTAAGCTTCGAGGACCGAGGCAATCAGCGCCCACAAAATCAAAATCACCAGCAACAATTCAAAATATCCGGTGAAGGGATAGATTCCCCGGGCAAACGGCAGGACGCGCCGTAGAGCGAAGGCGAGCGCGAAGGCTCCCAGCGTCAGCAAACTTTCCAGCAGCGCCAACACGACGGCGGTAATGCGATTCTTCCGTCGAAGCATGCTGTCTTGGGAGTGATTTCGGCTCATGGAATTGCGCGGCTCAGGAAGGGCGCCCCATGTGCGGGGCGAGCCCCTCTGCACAGCAAGTCGACAAAATCTTGTTTTCTTAGCAAGAATCTTCTAGTCACACGGCTGGTCCATGAGTCCGCCGCGGCGGATTGCGGCCCCAGGCCGCTCTCCGCAACCAAGCTCAGGCCGTGACGGCAGATTCGGATCGGCAAGCCACCAAATTATTGGCGCGGAGCAAGGACTCAAAGGTGCCGGCGTCCGTCCACCAACCGTCGACCACGTCGTAGGCCATCTCTCCGCGCTCGATGTAGGCGTTGTTCACGTCGGTGATTTCGAGTTCTCCGCGGCCGGAAGGTTTGAGCGTGCGGATAATTCTGAAAACGTCGGCATCGTAAAAATAAACGCCCGTGACGGCGTGATTGGATTGCGGCGCCTTCGGCTTCTCTTCAATCTTGACGACGCGATTGCCTTGCATCGTGGCCACGCCGAAACGATGTGGGTCGGGAACCTCCTTCAGCAAGATGCGGGCGCCCTTCGCTTGCTTCTGGAAGGCCTCCGCGGAAGATCGAATCGACTTCTCCAGCAAATTGTCGCCCAAGATGACGCATATCAGTTCACCCTCCGCAAAGAACTCAGCCAGCAAGAGCGCTTCGGCGATTCCACCTTCCCCTTCTTGATAGGTGTAATTGATATGCCGCAGGCCGAACTCCTTTCCATTTCCGATCAGTTTCAAAAATTCCCCGGCGTGCTGTCCCCCGGTGACAATCATGATGTCGGTGATCCCCGCTTCCACCAACGTCTGGATGGGATAATAAATCATCGGCCGGTTGTAAACCGGCAACAGATGCTTGTTCGTGACGCGAGTCAACGGATGGAGTCGCGTTCCCAGGCCGCCCGCCAACACCACACCCTTCATAAATCCCATCTCCCTTCCCGACGATTCTGCAAAAAAATAAGCGCTGACGCGCTTGCATGGACTGCGCCGAGTGTAGCGCGGCGAGATTTCGGGTGTCAAAAGAAATTGTTGAGAGTCCGACTTTTTGGTAGACTTCATCGTCAAACGTGATGTTAACTCCTTGGTTAACGCTCGCTCGTCACCGAATGAAAGGTCTTAATCGCCCCATCAGTTTGATACCTCAACTCGTCCGGGAGTCTGCTTCTGTGAAACGGCATTTCATGAGCGTCAGCGCTTGGATGGTTCTCTTCCTGGCTGTCCTCTTCCTATGGGGATGCGCCGGAAGTTCGGAGTTCAATAAGGGACGAAAGCTGGAAACAGCGAAGAATTTTGATCAAGCCGTCATCAACTACAAGGCGGCGCTCGACAAAGATCCGGGAAATTCGCAATACCGCATGTACTATCAGCGCGCCCGCATGATGGCCGGCTTCCAACACGTTGCCAAAGCCGAAGCGCTGGAAAATCAGAAGCAGTATCCGGAAGCGCTCGCCGAATACGAAAAGGCTTTCTCCGTCGATCCCACCAACGAATTGGCTCGAAACAGCTACCAGCGGCTGAAACAGTTCCTGGAGAATCCGGCGCCTGAGAAAAAACTGGAGAGTGTGGAGCAGCGAATCCAGGAGAACGAAACCAATCCGGCGCGGGCGCTGGCGCTTTCTCCCGCGGTCACGACGCCGCTGACGCTCAAGCTTACCGATACCGGGAAGCGCGTTTACGAGACGATTGCCAAGTTGGCGGGCATCAACGTGGTGTTCGATCCGGATTTTGACCGTTCCGGCGGACAAGAGCGGCTGACCGTCGAACTCAACAACGTGACCCTGCTCGAGGCCTTGCGGATTTTGGAAATTCGCACGCGAACGTTTTGGAAACCGCTGAACTCCAACACCATTTTGGTGGTGCCGGACAATCAAAGCAAACGCCGCGATTACGAAGACCAAGTCGTCAAAACCATTTACCTTTCCAATTCCCTGGCGGCGACGGATTTGACCGAGACCGTCAACGCCCTGCGCCAATTGTTGCACTTGAACAACATCGTGCAGTCCAACGCCCTGAACGCCATCATCATTCGCGATACGCCGGACAAGGTGGCGATTGCCGAAAAGATTATCCAATCGATCGACAAGCCGCGGCCGGAAGTGTTGATCGACGTCGTGGTCATGGAAATCGATCGCAATCGGATTCGCGATCTGGGCATCAGCCCGTTCTTCAATAGCTCCGCCGGTATTGGAACCAGCGCCACGTTCAACAACACACTCGGCCAAGGCGCGGTCGTGACGCCGGGATCGACGAGCGGCTCATCGATAACAAGAACCACGACCGGAACCACGGTCACCGGTCCCGGCACCGTGCCTATTAATCAATTGGGACATCTCACCGGTGGAAGTTTCAGCGTTGTGGTTCCGTCCGTCGTCGCTCAAGCGC
>CAZIDA010000359.1:0-4163 GCA_964537865.1 uncultured Acidobacteriota bacterium | reverse complement strand
ATTCGAAAGGTTCATCAACCCATTCTGATTTTGCAAGGGTCGCTCGATCGCCAGGTCACCGCGGATCAGGCGGAGATGCTGTTCAAAGCGACCCAAGAAGCCGGGAACAAGAACGTCACGGTTCACGTCTTTCCCAATTTGAATCATCTTTTTCTCCCGGCGAAGACCGGGGCATTCAGCGAGTATTCGTCGCTGACCACAACGACGATCGGAGACGACGTGCTCAACACGTTGAGCGATTGGCTGGTCGAGAAGCTCAAAGTGAAACCATAGAACGGATTCCGCCTTGGTAGCCCAGGCCCACCGCGGTGAGCCCGGGGCGCTGTCGCGCGTTCGATGGAGATCCCCCGGCGCAAGACCATGCCGAGGCTACCCAAGAGGGCTTCATGGGAAACAAACCACTAAAGATAACCGGTAAAGTTCCGAAAAGGATGCTGGAGGTTTTAATTTTCGCATTCGCATCCAGGATCGAGCTGCAACTGCATGAGTAGAATGAAGCTGTCCCGACAATTTATCATCCTGTTGACCGTCATCTTTGCGTTGATATTGATCTCCGCCATCCGGCTGACTCGTCATTTCTCCCAGTTCGCTTCGGAGGGCGTGAGCGTGACCGCAAATCTTCAGAAGACTTACGCCCTCAACCAAGAGATGCACCTGGCGATCGAAAATGAAATCAATCTCCTGCACCATCAGTTTGAGGAGCCGGACCCCCACTTCATCACAAAGCTCAACGACATCAATTTTCAGTTGGGCCAAAAGATCATGCAGTATTTGAAGCTGCAATTGGGAGATCAGGAACGCTTTGCGGTGGAACAGATTCGCGCGCTTCAATCCGAGTTGGGCGTGCAAAGTTCCGAAATCTTCCAACAACTGCAGGATGGAGACCGGGCTTTGGCCCTGAAACGCACTCGCGACGTGGAGTTGCTCAGCGAGAACATCGAGCACGAATTTGCCGCCTTGGATGCGCTTCAGGTTCAGAAGCTGCAGGAGATGCTCGACCGTCAAAACAAGGCGGTGCGAAACGGATATATCGCCATTTACGGATTCGCGGGATTGAGTCTGTTGATGCTTTTGACGTTTGCCCTCCTGCTGCGGCGACGCGTTTTACTGCCGGTTCGAATGATGCTCGATTCCACCGACAAGATTCGGCGCGGGGACTTCGCCGTTCGCGCCCCGGTGCTCCGGATGGACGAGATCGGCCAACTGGCGCACGAACTGAATTTCATGGCGGAAACCCTGACCGCCAGCTACTCGGAGTTGGAACAGAAAGTCGAAGAACGAACGCGACAGCTTCAAGAGCTGCAGCAACAGTTGGTTCAGACCGCCAAGATGTCGGCGATGGGACAATTGGTGGGCGGCGTGGCGCATGAATTGAATAATCCGTTGACGGTCATCCTCGGATTCACGGAACTGGAGAGGATGAAGCTGCTCAGCAGCAGCGCCGATCCCAAGCGCATCAAGCTGATGGAAGACATCCATTTCCAAGCGGAACGTTGCCGCCGCATCGTCGCCAACTTATTGCAGGTGTCGCGCCGACAAGAGCCGCATCTCGAAGTCATTCAGATCAACAGCATGGTCGAACAGGTGTTGGCACTGCGCGAGTACGAATTGAAGACTCACAACATTCAAGTGGTCCGGGATTTTGAGGCAACGAATCCGTCGCTGCTCGCCGATCCGAACAAGATTCAGCAGGTCGTTTTGAATTTAGTGAACAACGCCGTCGACGCCATTCATGAAGCCGGGCGCGCCGGCCGGCTCACCGTCAAAACCCGCGCCGCGGGTAAAAATGTTTTTATCGAGGTCCTGGACAACGGGACCGGCATCCGGGAACCCGATCGCGTCTTCGATCCTTTCTACACCACCAAAGACGTGGGCAAAGGAACCGGGCTGGGGTTGAGCGTCTGTTATGGAATCGTCAAGGAGCACGGAGGAGAAATTCGCGCGGAGAACTGGGCCGAAGGCGCCCGATTTGTGGTGCAGTTGCCGATCGGAAACATTCAAGCCAATTGCGCGGAGACAAAGAAGGAAGCGCCGGCTCCCAACGTCTCCACGAGGTCACAACGCCGCGCCCTGATCGTGGACGACGAGGAGTCGATCGTCAATCTTCAGATCGCGTATCTCTCCAGTCTCGGCATCGAAGCGACCGGCATCAAATCGGGCGAGGAGGCAATTGAGTTTCTGAAAAATCATTCGGTGGATTTGGTGGTTTCCGATGTTCGGATGCCGGGGAAAGTTGACGGCATCGGCTTCTACGACTGGATCTGTCAAGCGCATCCGCTCCTCAAAAACCGATTTCTTTTCATCACCGGTGATATTGTGTCACTGAGCCACGGCGCCTTGGAAGGTTTGTCGGATGTGCCCAACATCCAGAAACCTTTCAAGTTCGAAGAGTATTCCAAACTCGTTCGGCGAATCTTGGAGCCGGAAGGGCAACGGCCATGAAAGCTCTTTCCGGTTCCTAACTGAGGAGAGACTTCACTTGACTCAAATTCCAGCACACACAAGAAGCCATCTCGTTCTGGCGATCACTCTCCTCGCGCTGATGATGGCGACGGCGGCCTGTCGCCCCAAACCGAAGCGCGTTGTCATCGGCGTGGCGGTGAGCGGCGTCTATCATCCCGGGATCGTTCAAGCCGTGAAAGAAATCAACGCCGACGGCGGAATCGAGGGCGTCCCCATTGAGTTGATGGGAATGAACTGGATGGTGACGGACATCTACAATGCGGGCGATGTGTTGAAGTGGGCCCATCGATTTGCGGAGAATCCGGATTTGTTGGCCGTCATCGGACACAGCGACAGCACCTCGACGCTTTCCGCCGCCGCGTTTTATAACCAATATAAAATCCCTCAAATCGTCACCATCGCCACGAATCCGGCCATCACGAACATCGGCGCCTGGACATATCGCCTCTGTCTTTCCGACGCTGTGCAGGGCCCGGCGCTCGCCGATTACGCCGTCAACGATTGGGGGAAGAAGCGCATCCTCGTCTTCTATGTGAACGACGATTACGGCCGCGGTTTGGCGCAGTCGTTCATTCAGGAAGTGAACAAGCGCGGTGGCGTCATCGTCTCCAGCATCATGCACCGCAACACCCTGCAGGATGATGACAAGACGCTCATTCGCTCCGTGCTGCAAAGATTAAGAAAGGATCCGCCCGATCTCATCGCGCTCTTCCAGCGACCGGCGGCGGCGCTGTGGACTATCCAGACTGCTCGCGAGTTGGGATTGAAAAGCGACATTCTGGGCGGCGACAACTTGAGTTCGACGGACTTCGTGAACGGCCCGGCGCGCTTGACGAACGGCGTTCGGGTTTCGCAATTCTTTCTGACTTCTTCAACGGATCCCCGCACGGTTCACTTCGTGCAGGCGCTCCGACAAATCACACATCAGGAACCGGATTACGGATCGGCGTTCGCTTATGACGCCATCTACCTCATTCGCGACGCGGTCGCCCACGGAGGGTTCAGCCGCGCGGGAGTTAAGTCGTATTTGGACCAATTGGTTCAAAAACAAACTTCCACCGACGGCGCGGGAGGAAGCTACAAGTTGAATCGACTGCATGACGCCGATCGTCCGCTGTTCATCGTCTCGCTTCATGACGGGCGCCAAGAGCTTGTCAAGGTCCTTCATGCGGCGAATTGAGGCGATCGATTTGAAGGAGCCATCGAGCCATCACCGCATGAAGGGATTTCGCTTCGCTTTACTCATCACCCTCGCTCTTCTCTCCTCAGCTTGTCAGCGACGGCCTTCGCGTGTGGTAGTCGGCGTTGCCATCAGCCAAGAAGATCATCCCGGTGTCCGTCTGGCGATTCAGGAGATCAACGCGCGTGGCGGAGTTCGCGGCGTTCCCTTGGAGGCCGTAGGACTCGATTGGAAGGGGAATCAGTTTCAAGCGTCGCAGATTCTGGCTCTGGCAAAGCGCTTTCAACAAACGAAAGATTTGGTCGCGGTCATCGGGCACGGCGATAGTGACTCCACCCTCTCTGCCGCCGCTTACTACAACCAATATCACCTTCCGCAAATCGTGACGATCGCCACAAACCCGGCCATCACCAACATCGGTCAATGGACCTATCGCCTTTGCGTCTCCGACGCCACCCAGGGCCCGGCCCTGGCCGATTACGCGGTTCGGAAGTGGAAGCAGCGCCGCATCGGCGTTTTC
>CAZIDA010000358.1:0-4164 GCA_964537865.1 uncultured Acidobacteriota bacterium | reverse complement strand
GCGGATTGGTGGCTCAATTTGTTCGTCAGCGTCACCAATGCCGCCGCGGAGCGGCGTAATGCGGTAGCCTGGGGTGTGGGCTTCCGCCCTTGGAAGCCCATCACCCCAGGATTACGGTCTCGACCCTTCTCCTTAGTCTTTCCGCCCTGGAAGGGCGGGCGTGCCTCATTGCCGGATGTGTCCCTCATCTGAGAAACATCGAATGGAACCACAAGGCGGGTTGATCGTTCCCGGACTGCGTAGTTTGTTGACAACAGGCAACCTCGATTTCCTCCTCGATCAGTGTCCTTTTCTCGTTTGCCCGGCCTCGAAACCGGCTCTTCCGGTCGCTTACACTTTCAACACGTCATCTTCCCGCGCCACCAAGGCATATAGAACCGGCGCCAAAAAGATCGAGAGGAAAAGTCGCGAGATCAATCCGCCCACGATGACGATGGCGAACGGCTTTTGCGAATCGCTGCCGATGCCGACGGACGTGGCTGCGGGCAGCAATCCGAAGCACGCCACCAGCGCCGTCATCATGATCGGCCGGAGACGCAATAATGCGGCCTCATGCGTGGCAGTGAGAATATTCTTTCCCTCCAGCCGAAGTTTGTTGATGAAGGAATACAAGATGACGTCCGTTTGGACGGCGACTCCCATCAGGGCGACGAATCCCAACCCCGACGAAACACTGAAGTCGGTTCCTGTGAGCTTGAGAGCCAGCAAACCTCCCACCGGTTCCGTCACTAAGACGCTGAACATGATGATGAGCGGGAATTTCAGGTTTCCATAAAGCGCGAACAGGATCATCAGAATGAGCAAGACCGTGAGAGGCATGATCACTCGGAGTTGTTGCCGCGCCGCCAGGTAGTCCTTGTATTCACCGCCCCAATCGAAAGAATAGCCGATGGGGAGTTTGACTTGCGCCACCACCTTCTTCTTGGCCTCGCCGACGGCGCCGGCCAAATCGCGATTCTCCACGCTGAATTGAATCCCGATGTAGCGGGAGTTGGATTCGCGATAAATGAATGACGCGCCGTTATTGACTTGAATGTCGCAGAACTGGCTCAAAGGAAGATACTGTCCGTCCGGCGTGTTGATCAGCAGGTTCTTGATGGCGTCGATATTCCGGCGGAACGGCTCTTCGAGGCGCACCACCAAATCGAACTGGCGCTCGCCCTGAATCACTTGCGAAACCGCGGCGCCCCCGATGGCCGTGTTGATCATGGTGTTGATGTCGTTCACGTTCAGTCCGTATTGCGCAATCTTTTCGCGGTTGGGGACGATGGTCAGGCTTGGCTGCCCCAACTCCTGCACGATGGTGATATGCGCGATGCCGGGGACTTGAGCAATGATCCGTTTCACCTCGATGGCTTTGGCTTGGAGCGTTTTCAAATCCGTTCCAAAAATTTTCACCGCCAGCGAACTCTTCAACCCGGTCTCCGCCTCGTCGACGGCGTCCTCGGCAGGTTGAGTGTAGTTGAAAATTACACCGGGGAAAGCGGAGAGTTTCTGTTGAATGGCCGCGATCAATTCCGGTTTGGTTCGGATGGCGCCGCTCCAGGCAGAATCGCTGTATGGTTTCAGTCCAACGTAAAACTCGTTGTTGAAAAATCCGGTCGGATCGGTTCCATCATCCGGCCGCCCCAGCTCGTTGGCTACGGTGGTCACTTGAGGGAAGCCCATCAGAATAGCGCGAATCTGCGGAGAGAGTTTGGTGGCCTCATCAAATGAAATGGTGTAGGGCGTGGTCGCTCGAACCCACAGAGCGCCTTCATCGAGATGCGGCATGAATTCCGCCCCGATCCAAGGGATCAACAAGAGGGAAGCGCCGAAGATCGACAAGCAGACACTCAGAGCAATAATACGATGGCTGAGGCACCGGTTCAGGATTCGTCCGTAGAGCGCGCGAATGCGTTCATAAAGCGCCACCTTGGGTTCGCGAATATGCTTGTGCAGAAAGTAAGCGCACAGGACCGGAAGGATCGTCAGCGAACAAATGACCGAGCCGACCAAAGCGAACGACATGGTGTCGGCCATGGGTTGAAACAATCGCCCGGACGGTCCGCCCAGCGCGTAGATGGGAATGTAACCGGCGATAATCACGGCGACCGCGTAAAAAATGGGTCGTTCCACGTCGCGCGCCGCGGCCCGAATGACCTCCACCAAGTTGTATTCTTGGTCGTGACGGGCCGCCAATTCTCGAAAAATGTTTTCCACCATCACGACGGCGCCGTCCACGATGATGCCGAAATCGATGGCGCCGATGGAAAGCAAGTTGGCGGGAATGTTTCTCAGGTCCAAGCAAATGAACGAGAAGAGCAAAGCGAAAGGAATCGTCACGGCCACGATCAGCGCCGTTCGGACGCTGAACAGCATCAGCCCCAAAATCACCAGCACCAACACCATCCCGCGCACCAAATTGTTTTCGACCGTCTTGGTGGTTTCTTGGATCAAGGAAGAGCGGTCGTAGTAAGGCGCCACCTTCACGTCCGGCGGGAGAATGTTCTTGTTGAGGTTCTCCGTCATCTGCTCGACTTTTTTCAGCACCACCTGCGCCTGTTCGCCGACGCGCATGAGGATGACGCCTTCCACCGCGTCGTTTTGATTCATGTAGCCGAACTGGCCGAGCCGGACGGCGTGCCCGATTTGAACTTTCGCGACGTCGTGCACGTACACGGGAACGCCATTGTGCGTCGCCACCACAATGTTTCCGATGTCCTGCGGATTTCGCACCAAGCCCAATCCCCGCACGTAATAGAACTGGCCGCCCTGAGAGTAGAACCCGCCACCGGAATTGGCGTTGTTGTTGGCGACTTGTTGCGCCAGTTGAGGCACGGACACGCCGTAGGAGAACAATTTGTTGGGATCGAGCAGGACCTGATACTGCATCGTCGTTCCGCCAAAGCCGGAATCGTCCGCGACGCCTGGGATGGATCGATAGTGTCGTTCCAAAACCCAGTCCTCAATGGTCTTCAGTTCCTGCGGCGTTCGATCCGGGCTTTGAAGGACGTAGCGATAAATGAGTCCGCTGGGACTGTAGAGCGGCGACATGGTCGGCGTCACTCCGGTGGGAAGCGCGGCGTTGGCGACGCGCTCGAACGCTTGTTCGCGCACGAAGTAGGGATTCGTGTCGTACTGAAAATTCATTTGCACCGAAGAGAGCCCGTAAAGCGAGATGGAGCGCAAGGCTTGGAGACTGGGAATGCCGTTCATCTCCAACTCGATCGGTATCGTGATGAGCCGCTCCACCTCTTCAGCGGCGTGCCCCGGCCATTGCGTGATGATTTCGACGTGCGGCGGCGAAAGATCCGGATAGGCGTCGATGGGCAGCTTCTGAAACGAGATCACGCCCCACACCATCAGGAGAATCATCATCATGATGACGAGGAAGCGTTGCGAAAGTGCGAATGAGACGATGCGATTGATCATAGAGGTTATTGGAAACCCGCCGACGGCTTCGTCGCCCGAATATCGGAGTGCGATACTCGGATGACCGGCGAAGCGCTCAATCCTTCTCCTTTAACGTTGATAGCTGTTGGCGAACTGCAGGAACAGACTCCCTTCGCCCACCACCTGATCTCCCTCTTGTAGGCCGGTGAGAATTTCCGTCCGTCCATTCTGCTGCGCGCCCACGTTGACGAGACGTTGCGCGAATTGGTTCGCGCCTTGCTTCACGTAAACGAACGGCTCATTGTCGCTGTTATAGAGCACCGCCGAGGTGGGCACGGTGAGCACGTTCTGCCTCGTTCCGGTGTGAATGACGATGTCCATGAAGAGATCTTTCTTCAGCAACCCGCTGGGATTGCGCGTCACGATGCGGACCGGAGTGGTGCGGGTGGTGGGGTCGAGCATCGCGCCGATGTACGTGACTTTTCCGTGGAAAGTCTGAGGAAAGGAGGCGTTGGTCTCGTCGACCTCGTCTCCCATACGGATGGCCGTGAGATCCTTTTCGTAGATGTGACCTTGCACCCAAACCGTGCTTGTGTGGCTGATGAGAAAACAGGTGGTCGCGCCGGCTTGAATGAACTGACCCGGCAAGACCAGCTTCTGCACCACCGTTCCCGCAATCGGCGCCCGCACGAAAATTTCCGGATTGATGGGAACGTTTTGACGATCGGCGGACTCGATTTGCTTTTGCGAGATGCCCAGAATCCTGAGCGGCTGCAAGCTGTTCTGCAC
>CAZIDA010000357.1:0-4178 GCA_964537865.1 uncultured Acidobacteriota bacterium | reverse complement strand
GCCCAGGGCAACGCCCTGGGTACCGCGACCCGGGTAAGGAATCAGAATCCTGAAAGGATTCTCTAACCCCATCAACATTCTGAGCCGATAATCCAATGTCCCCGAAGAGTTCCCAATCCCTTCAGCGCGCATGTGCCACGTTGAGGCGAAGTGGAATTAAGCCTATGGAAAATTGTCGTACGAAATTCACGGCCAAGTGCGGCCGAACCCGATCCATGCAGGAATCGGTTAGAGAATTCTTTCAGAGTTCACAGTCAATCCCTCGGGGGCGAAATGCGGGAACCCCAGGGCGCTGCCCTGGGCTATTCAAGATTGCCCTTTCAGGGCAAAAAGCTGGGGCCCAACAATGAGATGAAATCCATCCGGTGTCACAATGTTCGCATGGTTACATGAACATTGTCATACTCTATGGAGGTCGTGCTCAATCTCAACTTGCGGAGAATTCTTCTCCATCAAAAGAGCAGCCTAAGAGAGTGGTGGAACCTCTTTAGAAAAGAACTCCCTTACCTCTTCCCATGAGAGGGGGGTGAGCACGTCGGGCATCGGATCTTTATCAGCCTCTTCGAAATACGTGAGCGATTTTAATATGTGGACCTTGCTGTAGTTGGCCTGGGCACATTTTTGCTGAAACCAGTTGAGCGCCTCGCGTAATCCATATTGCTTTGAGACGACGTACAAATCGACGAAGTCACGTTTGGCGCCTCGCCCCGCGATCGCGCTGATCTTCATTCCGGCGATGTCTCGTGGGTCAGCTATATTCACGCCCAGAAACGATCTCATCGGAAACAGGAGCGGATAAGCATAGCTCAGGAAGCTCACTCTAATTCCTTGTACCGTGGCGTGTAAGGTTCCCGCGTCTTTACCGATCACAGCGAAGGTGTTGAGCGTTTGAAGTCTTTCGATGAGCTTGTCGGGATCGACCGGCTCAGCGCTAAAGAAGTCGAGATCATGGGACCGGCGATGCCCCAAGTGAAGCGCCAAGCCTGTGCCCCCAGCGAGGTAGTACGGCGTGAGCACGCCGGTATCATGGATCGACAGCAGTGTCTCTTCCACTTGCGGAGTGATAACCTCCCGGCGCCACTCCTGTCCCTCCTCTTTCATGATAGGGCCTTTCCTCTTGAGCCGGGACAAACCCGGAGAAGTCATTGTGGCGATTGAAGCGCCGCCACTCTGTCGGAAGCAATGTTGTACACCAGGGCCCAGAAGTTGGCTGACCTTCTTGAAAGTCGTCGTTCCGTACAAACGACGCGCTTGATCTCTTCCTCCGAGAAAGTCTCCCTCATCCAAGCGACAGCCTGCTCGTCTCCAAATTCCAGCACCCGGGCAATCGAGTAGTCGGGATAGACGACGGGATCGAAGGTCTCCCGGTTTACATCCCAGAACAATGAGTGAAGATGCCGTGGAATCATAATTCGTTAAAAGCCCTATCTCATCTGTTATGGAAAAGGCTCCGCGCAAAATTATAGCCGCACCGATTCGTCATTGCCAATCAAGAATCGGACGGGTTTGGTAAAATCGGTGAAATCGTTGGCATGAAGATGGACGAGGGATTCTCAGCGATGTCTTTGCCTGCGGCGGGTCACGGCGGTGAATGACCGGTGGTGGGCGAAATCTTCTCATGCCGCTGGATGCAACCACAGCACAAGAGGATCTGTGCCCTGAAAGGGCAACCTTCAATAGCCCAGGGCATCGCCCTGGGATTTCGGCATTCCGCCTCCGAGATGTTGTTTGTGAACTCTGAAAGAGTTCTCTAACCGATTCTGGCGGAGTAGAGTTCAGTCGCAACTGGCCGCGAATTTCGCACCATCACTCCATCGGGGATCATTCTCATTTCTTACGAACCCGCGCCCGCATGCTGAACATTTTGGGGACTCTTCCGACATCCAGATCATCGGCTCCTCTTGTTGGTGGGGTTAGAGAATCCTTTCAGGATTCAGATTCACTAATGGGATCACGGGTCCCAGGGCGTTGCCCTGGGCTATTCAAGGTTGCCCCGTTGGGGCAAAGGCTTATAGAGCGCATTCAACGAACCGGAATGAACCGCCTCGGCAACGAGGAATTCTGCAGAGTGGTCAGCTTGAATGTGGCAGGCGTATCTTGGGCGTGAACCACGGATCAGAGGCCCATGCCGGAGTTGAAATTGACCACTACCAAATTCTGCGCCCGCAAAAACAATCCCGCAAATTTCACCTTGACTTCCCGCCGCCAGCCGGTAAACTTTCGGCAGCATTCCCCCCATGCATCGGAGGCACATCCGTCATGCGTACTCCTTTTATTCATCGTTCACGAATCGCTCTGTCTCTATTTGCGGTCTCGGTCATCTTGTGCTCGACTAAACATCTTCAGGCGCAAGCTCAGACCGCGCAAGCAAAACCTCGCTCACTTTTCGCTTATGTTTTTGACGAACGCTTCTCCGTCTTGAGAACGCAGCCCGGCACGGAGGCGCCGTTTCTCCGCCGCTTGCGCGTCGGACATCGCGTTTACGTGCCGCTCCATCAAGCCGATCCGGCCCGCGCCAAATATCGCAAGATCGTCGTCAGCCGCAACGTGGTCGGATGGATGCCCGCGGCGGCGCTGGCGGCCCCCGGCATTCCCGGTGACGATGAACGGCTCTTCCGCTACGCCTTGGCTCAACCCGACGAAGAAGCGCTCATCGCTTTGCGGATTCTCACGGCGCATTTCGATCGCTCTCCGCTGCGACCGCGCGCTTTGCTCAAACTTGGGAAGATCGCCGAAGCGATCTCCACAAAATTATCGAATCGCGCCAATCGCAAGTTGCGGAAGGAGGAGCTGCAATTACCGGAGGGTCTCGGAGAAGAAGATCTCTTTGCCAACTACCGCGGACTCGATCGCTTTGCTTCGTTCGGAATTCGGTTCATCTACCTGAAGAAATCCGACCGCTTCCTCTATCGCGGCGAGGCCTACCAGGAGATTCTTCGAGACTATCCGCATTCTCCGGAAGCCTCTTCGGCGCGGG
Source organism: uncultured Acidobacteriota bacterium (assembly GCA_964537865.1). Taxonomy (GTDB): domain Bacteria; phylum Acidobacteriota; class Terriglobia; order JAIQFV01; family JAIQFV01; genus CAZIDA01. Next base: position 1,201 of record CAZIDA010000357.1, on the reverse strand, counting down.
AACGTCTTGTGGAGATAAGAAACTTGAGCGCGGGGGAAAATCAAAATTAAATCGGAAAGAGAGATGAAGTCGCGCCGTTGCTCTTCGGCTGTCACTCGGCGCGTTCGACCAGCGGCACATCGAGAGTCATCTTCTGTCGTCCCCGGTACAACTCCACGCGCGCGGAACCGCCCGGCGGTTTGCTCTCGATGTATTGATTGAGATCCTCCTCGTTGTCGAACTCACGGCCATCGACCGAGACGATGATATCGCCGCCCAAAATCATCCGCTGATTGCCGACGATATACCACTGATCGCCGCCGCGAATCCCGGCCCGATCGGCGCTGCCGCCGCGCACCACGCGCGCCACCAGCACGCCGTGATCGACGGGCAATCGCAGCGCCTCCGCCAAATCCGGATCAATGGAATAACCTCGGACTCCAAAGTAGGCGCGCAGCACGCGTCCCTTCGTGATCAAATCCATCAGAATGGATTTGGCGTTGTTGATGGGAATCGCGAATCCCACGCCCACACTGCCGCCGCTGGGCGAAAGAATTTGTGAATTGATGCCGATCACCTCACCACTCGAATTCAACAGCGGCCCGCCCGAATTCCCCGGATTGATGGAGGCGTCCGTCTGAATGACGTTCTCGATGAGGCGACCGTTTTCCGCTCGAATGGCGCGACCCAGCGAGCTGATCACGCCGGTGGTCAACGTGCCCGTCAACCCGAAGGGATTGCCGATGGCCAACACCTTCTGCCCTACCAGAAGATTGGCGGAATCGCCCAACTTCACCGGATGAAGTCTGCTTCGCGGCGCGTTGATGCGGATCACCGCCAAATCGTTCGATTTGTCCCCTCCGATGAACTGGGCGCTGTACTTGGATTTGTCCGGCAACGTGACTTCCAAACGCCGGGCCCCTTCCACCACGTGATAGTTCGTGAGAATGTGGCCCGCGGAATCGATCACAAATCCCGATCCCGTTCCCTGTGAAGGCACGGGCATGAAGAAAAAGTCGTATTCCACGGTGACGGTCGTGATGTTCACCACGCTTGGACTTACGCGCCGGTAAATCTCGATGTTGTTCACTTCGTCACTGGTGAAGCTTTCAGGGGACGCGGCGGCCACGTTCTTGACCTTGAGTTCGTCCTGCAAATCTTTGGGAACCACGGAATCGAGGCCGTCCGGGCGGGGCATTTTCCACAACACATACGCCGCCAT
>CAZIDA010000356.1:0-4200 GCA_964537865.1 uncultured Acidobacteriota bacterium | reverse complement strand
GTAGTCGAGCGTTTTCAGTTGGGGAAGCTTCTGCGGCAGAAGCCGCGCCTGCACTTGTCGCGCAAACTCCATCTCTTGCGCGGCGCGGCGGTCGGCTTCGATGCGCGCGGCGATTTTTTCTCCGAGCCGAATGTTTTCGAGGGCGGCCCCGGCTTGATTGGCGACCGATGCCAGCAGATGCATGTCCTCTCGAGAATAAGGTTCTTCCGAAAGACGCGGACCCAGCGCCAGCAGCCCGATCACGCGTCCATCGCGTTCCAAGATCGGCGCCAGGCATTCAGGATGGTGGGGATTCGGCAGCAAAGCCTTCATCGCGAACACCGGATTGTCGCCGGCGATTTCCCAGGGCCGTCCATGCTGCGCGAGAAGTTTCATCAATGGATCATCCGGTGAAATCGTTACGGATTCGCTTCGCGGCATGGAGAGCGCGAGGGAAAGTCGGTTCTCACCGTCTGCGAAATAAACCGCGATGGCATCAGGCCGAAGGGCGCGATCGAGTTGACCCTGAAGCAAAGCCGCCAACTCCGTCTTGTCGGACGCCGTGCGAGTCTTTTCGACCAAATCTTCCAAGATGACGCGAGCATCGTATGCCTTTCGGAAGAAGGCCTGATCGATTCTCTCGCCGACCTGCCGATGGACGCGCGTGCCCGTCCAAACCAGCATCGTGCCGAAAGCCGTGCCCAAGGCAATCCCACCGGGCAACGCGGCCGTGGTCAGGGACTCCAAATAATGAGCGGAATAACGCGCGAAGCCGAACGTCGCCAGGATACTCAAGAGCGACAGCGAAACCGTGAATCCGCGCTGCACCAGCAAATAGCGCGCGCTTCGTTGAAGCAGGACCGGAATCTCGAGCACCCGGTGTTTGACGACCGCGTAAGCGAACGACGCGGGAAAGAGCGCCACCAAGAGAACCATCGCCACATTCAACCAGAAGGGAGATTGAAATCCGAAGTAGTCCGAAGCGCCATCCTTGATGAGGACGGGCGCCACTCCGATGAAAGTTCCCCAAAGAATCACGCGAATCTTACGGCGCGCCTCAGGCGTCGAGGCGCCCCAGGCGTTTCCGGCAAGGGCAATCAATCCCAACACGAGGAAAACGTAGTTGTCCGACAATCGGATGATTTCCGCAACGCTTTCTCCCACCACCTTGATCAAGAGCGACGGCGCCTGCGTATGGCCGAGACTCAACCGGGGGATGATGAAGAGGAAACTGAGAACCAAGCCCAACCACTTCAACCAGGGCGCGCGGCGATCGAGCGGGGATTGGGCGGGGAAGGTCGCGAAAAAGAAATAGAACAACGAGCCGATGAGGCCGTTAAAAGTTGTTGCATACGCCATCAGGATCGGGCGCAAAAACGGATTCACGGTTGCAAACGAATTAGGGAAAGAGGGAGCGGTCACAAGGGCGCTGAACAATAACGCCATTAACCAGGCGTGGGAATCGTCCAGCCGAAGAAACAGAACCGACAGCCCCACCACAAGAAAGATGATGGGGAAGGAGTTCGAAATCTCTTGCCCCAATAGATGGGTCCATCCTTCGTTTTGCGTCGAAGTGGGGAGCGCGCGAAATCTACCGTGAATCACCAGCGGCGCCGCGCTGTTCGCTCGCACGAGAGTCAAGGCGACGACGTCACCGGGCCGGTGTCCCATCCAAGCGTTGATGATTGAATACTGATCCGTGAGAGGTCGTCCATCGATTTCGAGGATCCGATCTCCCGGTTTCAGGCCGGCGATTTCGGCGGGGCTGCCCGGCAAAACGCTCTTGACCAAGTCACAGTGGCAGGAGTCCAAATACTGATTGTCAAATCCCAGCTCTACTTTGACGGTCCACAACTGGTTCGTAAGCACCCAAAGGGAACCGTACAAAATGGAGACGATGCTCAGACACACGGCGAGTGTCAACAGAACGGATCGCGGAAGAGAAGTGAATGGGCGCATTGAAGATGATCCGAACCGGACGAAAGGGATTCGGCGTGATGACGAGGGCCGTCGCTTCCGGCGTCGGAAGGAAACACTGAAGATTCCACCGGCGAATCTCCAGCGGCGTGATTGTACCTCACGCGGAATCAATTTGAAACAGAACCGCAGGAAGAACAAGTTCCAAAATCCAAATCCCAAGTACCCAACAAGGATCAAATACCAAATCTCAACTGAAGCGCACTGGTGTTGATCTGAAAAGCTCCTGCGCCGGTGTTTCTGTTTGGAGTTTGTTGATTGGATATTGTTTGGAAATGGGGATTTGGATTTTGTGCTTTAACGTTCTCCTTCTTTGGGTTCTCTCGATGCCCTGAAATCTGAAATTCAAATTGTCCTGAACCCAACATCTCTCGAATTGGTCTTTCCCGCAAAAAGAAAGGTCCCGCCTTCCCCGAAGAACCTCTTGAGTGAAGCCGGATTCATGCATCTTTAATCGGTTTCGCTTCACGGTGGTCCGGGGAAAGGCGGGACCATGCTCCCTCTCTGAAGGAACTCAGAGCTTAGCGTCGATGCCCGTCATCGTGTCCTCGTCCGCGTTTGTCCCCATGACGGCCATGGTCGTGATCGTGGTGTTCCCATCGATTGTCATGATGTCGCCAGTGATCGTCCCGATCTCCATGACGGTGATTCAAGAAGAAAGTGCCGCCGAAGTAGAATCCCCTTGGAGCGTATCCGTAGTAGTCGTCGTCGCCGCAGTAATTCATCACGCGCCGCAGCTCGATGCGCTCTTCATTGGCCTGCCAGCTATAGGGTCCGTAAATGCTCTCCGCGCGATAGAGCTCATTGCGGGCTCGGGCGATACGGGCAGCGCACCCGTTGTCAAACCATTGGGCGTTGGCGATTCCTGATCCGAAAACCAACATCGCTGCACCGAGAGCTATACTTCCCAGTGTGGTTTTCATTCTCATATCCAACTCCTTCCGACAGCGGAATGAGCGGTTCTTGATGCCTTCGCTCACCACTATCTTATCGGTTTTCCCTCTCTTGGATGGATGGTCATCGGGTAAATGAAGTTGTCCGCCAAGTCGGCGCCATTTCGTGCATCCCGTGAAAAGATGTAACGAGATGTAATGAATAATTGAGAATGAAGGATGATGAACGACATGAAAGGGGAGTGGGGAGAGAGACGGAAGATTTCAATCCATCCCGAAAACATTTCTTTGAATGGGGAGGTTCATTCGAAATACTCCTGATAGATTCGCAGCGCGAAGTAAAGTCCCACGCCGGAGCCGACAATGCTCAGCATAATGGCGGTCATGAATCCGACGAAAGATCCCAGCCACCATCCGATGCCGCCGCCTACGCTGGTCAATAGAAAGGAGAGGAGACCTTTCATATCCGGGGATTCGCCCTTGAAAACGAAATCATCGTCTCTTGAACAGTGACCGAATTATCCTGACGCTGCCCGGAGTTTAAGCGGTGCGGGGATGGAGTTCCAGATTTATTTTCGGATCGCAGGGCGCAAAGCTCAGCAGGTTGCTGAAAAGCTCTTGTCGAGCCTCGAGAAGGGCCGGCCTTTAGGCCGGCCGAAAGGAGGCAGAAAAACAATTTCTCTATTTTGTTGAGGCCGCTTTAGCGGCCCGATTAAAATTCCGCCTGGGCGGATCTACGACGGGCCCTTCCAACAAAAATTTCTTGAGACAACGCGCCTTCATTCGATCAATGTGCGCTGAGAGTAGTCGGTTGCGCGCTTCCGTAGAACAAGCCGTTGAACAGAAGCTTGAACGTGCCGTGCGGTTGGCCGCGGAAGGTGACCTCCGGACCCAGCAAGATCACTTTTCCAGCGCCGAGAGAGGTTTCCGCGATCGCGGCGCCGCCATCCAAATACGCTTGTCCCCAAGCCCAGCCGCTGTCCAACGTCTTCGGTCCCGTAAACCAAGCGACACTGGCCGGTTTCACTCGCGCATCCGGAACAATGCGAAACACCGGGCTGTTGTCGAAATCGACGTCGGCGTGATTTGGCATGCCGTACGCCAGCGGGTCGGTGTTGTCGAACGTCGCGCGCATGAGCGAACCGGGGATATAAAATTTTTCACGCGGCAGAGGACGATCTTTTCCATCCGGTCCTTTTTCGGCGAGATAATTTGCCACCGGCACTCCAAGGAGCTGCGCCATCCCGTTGGAGCTTCCGATCAAAATGATCGTCCCACCGGCCTCAACGAATTGCTTCAGTTGCGGAATGGTTTTGTCCGGGGTGATCTTTCCAAGCCAGGCGCGATACGG
>CAZIDA010000355.1:0-4205 GCA_964537865.1 uncultured Acidobacteriota bacterium | reverse complement strand
CGTCGAACGTCGCTCGCAGCCAAGCTCTTGGCCCGGACATAGAAGTAGTAGGCGAACCAGGTGAAGAACACGAGCAGTGTGTCCTCTTTGGCGATGCGATTGTCCATGATCGCAATCGTTCCGATGGACCACAGGAAGGCTGTAAGCAGCCCCACCGTGACACCAAAAAACTCCCGAGCAATTAAGAAGAGTACGACCGCCGTCAGAGCGCCAAACAGAACGTTGGGCAGGCGGACCGCCGCTTCCTCGGAGACCGGATGGAAATGCCCGGGGCCACGGTTCCAAAGATCGGTTGTCGCAAGAGAGAGTGCGACGAGTGACTTCATCAACATCGGATGTTCCAAGTTGACTCTGAAATCGCCGCGAAGATAGTCCCGTCCCGCCTCCACTTTATTCACCTCGTCCTCATTGAATCCCACTCGCCCCAGGCCTTGAAGACGAAGAACTACACCGAGGAGAAAAATGAACAGCAGAACAGCGAATTTGTGTTTTTGAAGTGAATTCAACCAAGTCATCTTACTTGCTCCGTCCTCGCGCAAGGATGATCTTTGAGTTCTGAATGTCGCTCCGTCCGGTGTTCTGCGTGCCCATTTGAGGCTGAGGATCCCGCTCTGGGCTGAGGCCCTGGCTTACTGGTGTTCTCGCCGATTCCTCAGGGCGCCCGTTAATGGAGTAGTCTCGGTGCCGGATGGACAGAACCTTTGTTCCGTTAAACCTGATGCGGGCAAATGTTTCATCGGAGGAAGGAAGCCAAAAGGGGCCGAATTTCTGATATTGCCTAACGAAATCCACGTGCTCGATCCAAAAGGAGAATTTATTGACCGGCGATCCGGCAATCTTCACGACGGCAAAGTCTTGTTTGTCCACCCAGATCCTTCCGCCGAAAAGATATTTGTCTATGCGGCGAGGAATTGCCTCCACCACGTAGCAGTCGTAAGGGCCGAGGCGCTGTTCCCCCACGAGAGTGAAAGAGTAATTGTGTGGCGCAATGGAGCTGTCGTGATGTTCTTTGCCGGATGAAGACTTCTCCTCCGCTTCGATCAGCCGTTGAAGCACGAGGTGGCGGACGAGCCACGATCCTCTTTCAGATTGGGTCTTGAAGATTTTCTTGTCGGGCGCAGCGTAATCAACCTGGACGACCTCGCGCGCGTAGACCTTCCCGTGGAGATTGGAAACCTCGTATGTCCGCAGCACAGAATATCGGTCCAGTTCGGAATCCCGCCGGTGGTTGTGCTCGATGAGCTTTGCGAAGATCTGGGAAGCCGTCAGATCTCCGGTCGCTGGTCGAAGCGGAGAGGACGTGTCGGTCGCATCCAAGTTCCCGTGAGCGGGGCTTGCCCCGAATGCCATCACTGCTAGGAATCCACTCAGGATGGCTCCTCCCAACAGGGGTCCTACCGATTTGAAATGGGCATTCATGGTTCGTTCAATCCATCCATTCAGAATATGGTCCTTCTGGCGTTACGTCTTGGAGAAACGATGTTAGGTTCAGCCGTCAATTGACAACGTCGATCACGAGCCCGTTCACGCGATGTTGAAAGCCGGCAAATTGGCCGAAGTACGGTGAGTCGATGTTGCTGTAAATGTCTTGAGGATTCGTGTGATTGGTCAGGTTGATCGAGTAGACACCGAGACGAAATTTGTGCCGTTTGGATCCACCCAGGAACGGCAGCCGAAGCGAAACAATCCGATAGACCTTCATGTCGAGAGAAAGAAACGTTGGGAACCGCGAGCCATTCGCTTTGCCGACGTAGTCCTGAAGAGCATCCACGTTCGAATAGGGAAATCCCGAATGAACGTCGAGCACCGGGCTGACCGTCAGCTTCCAAGGGAGGCGAAACACGCCCCAACTCACCACTCGATTGGGAATGTCTGAATTCAGCGTGCTCTGTACATCGGGACGAATGACGGGCTGTTCGAACGGGACATAGATGTCGGATAGAACGTTCAGGTCGCCACGCGCATGACTGCGCACATAGGAGATATTCAACTCGTCTTCTTCGCTCACGTGCAGATGCAAAGTCGCCTCGAGTTCGCGGTAGTGTGAAACTCCGTTCGGAACAAGCCCCAGCGCCGAATTGGAAATCGGTTGTCCCATCAAGGGGGTCACCACGAAAAGATCTCGTGTCTCGCTCGACAAATAGCTGAGCCGCAACAGAGCGCCCGGCCAGAGTTGCCGGTCAATTTCGAAATTCCAAGTAGAGTTTCGGGGGCTGGTACTGAGATCGGATCGGCCTGGAACGATGGCCCCACTTGCAAGTTCCTGAGCGTACGTATTTGCAAGAATGGTTGGTGGACCCAGCGGTGACCCGGCCTCATCGAAATACGTGATCTCGCGGACCGGATTGCTTGGAAAATCGGCAGCGAGCAAGGGAACGCTATCGTAGAACACACCCGCGCCGCCACGGAGGACAGTTTTCTGGCTTCCGTCCGGGGAATACGCGAATCCCACGCGCGGTGAGAACGCCATCCCGCGGCCGAGCGATTGACTTAGGAGGCGGGCGCCGAGGTCCAGGGCGAAATGGTCGCCCCACATCCAATGATCCTGGACGAACTCATCCACTTCGGAATCGTTGCCCCTCAGCGAGCCGTTGCCCGAGAAGTCAATGCGTTCAGCCGGCGATCCGTCCTCGCGTAGCAGTTGGATGGGATGAGAAACACTGCTCCCCGTATAGGATCGGTGCGTGAGATCAACGCCGATCTTGAACTGATGTCGACCGTGCCAGTCTTTGATTGGGAATTTGAGCAGCCAAAATCCTTCGTATTCGTTGGCGACCTTCGCCCAAGCATTGAAGAAGTTTCCTCCCCAACCCTCCGGAGTCAGTTGCATGTCCATCGGCCCTTGACCGTGAGCGGTGCCGTCAAACCGGGTGTACCGGAAGAGCGTGCTCATCAGGGCTCCCGAGCCAAACTGAAAATCGTCATTCCCTCCAACCGAGAATCCTTTATGGGCCCAGTCCTCAGAAGCGGTTTGTGGCACGAGAGAGTTGATGTTGGCAAATTGCTGCCGCTCCGTGAAGGCGTTGAGGTCCACTGTCAAAAGATGCCGGGAAGAAAGGATGACCTGAAAACTTGTGAGAGAGTTGAATCCCTGCCTTTTAGTCTCGTTGTTGGGCCAAGCTAGACCGCGCACCGGTCTCTTCTTCACTTCGTAGGTCGTCGATTCGGAGAAGTTCAATTTGTTTTTCAGAATCGGGCCACCAAAGAAGAATCGGGGGGTGAAGCCGGAGATTCCCACAATATGACCGCTCCTTCCGCGAAGGCCGGGGACGAAATCCATAAAGCCGTAGTCCCATTCGCCGGAAGGAGGCTTCAAATTGATGGTCGCCAAACCGCCGGAAAAACCTCCGTACTCAGAATCAAAGGGCGTCTTCAAAACATTCATCGTTTGAATGGCGTCCACGGGTATTGGAATTGAGAAGCTTCCGGTGACCGGATCGACCGTCTGGGCGGAATCGACCAACAGCATGCCTTGAGCTTCGGGAGATCCCTTGAAATTCAACGTGCCGTCCCAGCTTCGAATCACCCCGGGCGCCAAGGGCAAGGCGTCTTTGTACTTCTGTTCCGCAAGGGGAAGCTCCATGAGTTTGCTTTCACTGATCGTGGCGGCAGGGTCCGAACCTTCGGTTGTCATCTCGCTCGCCTTGTCCTGGACCTCGATTTCTTGATGGATCTCCGCCAAGTGAAGGTCAAGATTCAGAACCAGTGACTGACCTTGCGCCAACTCCAATGTCTTTGAAAGAGCGTCAAAACCCTCCAAGCCGGCTCTCAGTATCCAAATCCCCGGAGGCAATTGGTTGATCTGATAATGGCCTGCTTCGTCCGTGAGTGTTGAAACTACCGGCGCTTCGCCCATGGTCCGCCGAAAAACTATGCGGACGCCCTGGAGAGCCACGCGTTGTCCCTGAGGATTGAGCACCGAAACTATCCCTTGCAGTGAACCGAAAGTGTGGTTCGGTCTGTCTGCCCCGACCTCTTGTGAAAACATCGGACTAGCCAGTGCGAATACCATCAAGAGCAGGAGGATGCTGGAAGGCATTGGCTGCGCACCTCTCGGTCGGAGGTGGCGGAAGCCGAATCGGAAGTTCAAAAGGATTCTTCCCAACGCTGTCTTCATAACCAACCCTTAGAGCTTGTAAATTTTGTCATCCTAGAATCCCGCGCAAGGCGTTTCTTTCCTGAGCAGACCCATAGATCTAGGTCTC
>CAZIDA010000354.1:0-4206 GCA_964537865.1 uncultured Acidobacteriota bacterium | reverse complement strand
GTGGATCAATTTCGGAGGTTGAGGCGCCCACTGCGCCGTCAAGCGAAGCTGATTCCTTGCGTTGACTGGGTTGAGGAATTGCGCTCCATTAAATCGCCACAGGAGATTGAGGCGATCCGCCGTTCCTCGGACGTGGTGACGAAGGCTTTTGAGGAAGTTTTGCAAATGGTCCGTCCGGGCGTTCGAGAGAGCGAACTGAGCGCGGAACTGGAATATCGAATGAAGCGCCGGGGCGCGCAGAAGGTGTCGTTTGATTTGATTGTGGCCTCGGGGCCGCGTTCGGCGTTGCCGCACGGCGTGGCCTCTGAGAAGCGCGTCCGGAGAAATGAGTTTCTGGTTTTCGATCTGGGTGCTATACTTCGCGGCTATTCAAGCGACTTTACGCGCACCGTGTACGTGGGGCGTCCCTCGGCGAAGGCGCGTGAAATCTACAGCATCGTTCGAGAAAGTCAGGAAAGCGCCATGGCGGGGATCCGCGCCGGGGTTCCGGCGGCTGAGATCGACCGCTTGGCTCGAACTTTTATCCGGCGACGCGGCTACGGAAAGTTTTTTGTCCACAGCACCGGGCACGGGATCGGCATTGAAGTTCACGAAATGCCGCTCCTCAGCGCTCGAACCAAGACGATCCTTCAGCCGGGCCATGTGATTACGGTGGAACCCGGAATTTATCTTCCTGGGTACGGTGGTGTCCGCATCGAAGACATTGTGGTGGTGGGAAAACAAGGCTGCGAGAACTTGACCTCCAGCGGCAAGGAATTCATGGCAATCTAAATTTCATTATTCAGGCAGAGCGTGACGATGAAGAAGACATCCAGCGGCAAACCCGTGGAATCCACTCCCATGGATATGGAAGAAGTCCGGCGCCTCATCGATTTGGGCGAGATGAAGGGATTGGCGGAATTCGAAATCGAGAAGGCCGGCGTGCGCGTGCGCATCAAGTACGCGCGAGACGTCGCGGTGACGCAGGTTGTGGCGCCGCCGCCGGCTTCCGGCGCATCGAATCCGACGCCGCGGTCCTCGCCGGCAACGTCATCGGCCCCCCCGCCCTCCGAGATTGATGTTCAAGACAAGAATTTGTTTCAAGTGAAGTCTCCCATCGTGGGAACCTTCTATGCGTCGTCGGATCCGAATTCTCCTCCCTTTGTGAAAGTGGGCGATCACGTCAAGCCGGGCCAAGTGCTGTGCATCGTCGAGGCCATGAAACTGATGAACGAAATCGAGTCGGATGTGGAAGGAGAGATCGTGAAAGTGCTGGTGGAGAACAGCCAGGCCGTGGAATACGGAGAGCCGCTCTTCTCCATCCGAACGAGTTGAATGCCGTCTTTGGCCTGTGGCGTTGAGCTAGAAAACAGATTCATCCGAGGAGATTGACCCCGAGCGCGTCCGCGGCTTATTCCTTCACCATTATGTTCAAAAAAATCCTGATCGCCAATCGTGGCGAAATTGCCCTTCGAATCATCTGCGCCTGCAAAGAGCTGGGCATCCGGACCGTGGCGGTTTATTCGGAAGCGGATCGAAATTCTCTGCACGTGCGGTTTGCCGATGAGGCCGTTTGCATTGGTCCTTCCCGGAGCACCGAGAGCTACCTCAACATTCCCAGCATCATCAGCGCCGCGGAAATCACGAACGTCGACGCCATCCATCCGGGGTACGGTTATCTTTCGGAAAGCGCTTATTTCGCCGAAGTCTGTCAGTCCTGTCATCTGACTTTCATTGGACCGTCGCCCCAACTGATTCGGCTCATGGGCGACAAAGCGAAGGCGCGCGCCGCCATGCAAGAAGCGGGACTCCCCATTCTTCCCGGCAGCGACGGCATCGTGGAGGAAGTGGAGCAGGCGGAGTCGATCGCGAACGACATTGGTTTTCCGGTCATCATCAAAGCCTCCGCGGGCGGCGGGGGAAGAGGCATGCGCGTTGCCCGAAGCGTGGAAGATCTGCGCGCCTCCTTCGGTTTGGCGCAACGTGAGGCGGCGAACTCGTTCGGGATCGAAGATGTGTATGTGGAACGCTTCGTGGAGCGTCCCCGGCACATCGAGTTCCAAGTGCTGGGCGATTCCTCGGGTCGCGTCCTCTGCTTGGGCGAGCGCGAATGTTCCATTCAGCGCCGGCATCAGAAGATTCTCGAAGAATCGCCGTCGCCGGGCGTCACCGAAGAGATGCGGACGGAAATGAGCGCCCGCGTCGTCAAAGCCATGGAAGCCATCGGCTATCTCAATGCCGGCACCATGGAGTTCTTGATGGAGGAGAACGGGAAGTTCTACTTCATGGAAATGAACACGCGCATTCAAGTGGAACATCCGGTGACCGAATTTGTGACGGGACTGGATTTGGTGCGCGAGCAGATTCGCATTGCGACCGGGGAAAAACTCGACTCCGTGTGCGCGGAATTGAAGTTGCGCGGCCATTCCATCGAATGCCGCATCAACGCCGAAGATCCGGACACCTTCCAGCCCTTTGCCGGCAAGATCACCACGTGGCATCCACCCAGCGGAACGGGAGTGCGAGTCGACACCGCCATGTACGCCGAGGCCGAGGTGCCGCCTTACTACGATTCGTTGATCGCGAAACTCATCGTTCATGCGCGCAATCGCCCCGAGGCCATTCAGCGCATGGCGCGAGCGCTGGATATGTTCATCGTCGAAGGCATCAAGACGAACATCCCCCTGCATCAGAAGATCATGACCGATCCGGATTTTATCGCCGGCCGTATCGACACCAAGTTTTTGGAGCGCTACTCGAACAAGAATTCTCGCCGCCCGGGATAAGGACCATGCGACTTGAGAAGCTGTACGCCATCTTGGATCCATCCATGCGGCCGGAGTTGCCGATCCTGGAAATTGCCGAAGCGCTGATCGCGGGCGGGGCGCGATTCATCCAACTTCGAAATAAGAACACCACCAGTCGCGAGTTGCTGGCGCAGGCTGTCGAGCTGGAGCGGTTGTGCCGGCAGCGAAAGACGCGGTTAATCATCAACGACCGTGCGGACGTGGCGTGGTTGTCGCGCGCGCAGGGCGTTCATCTGGGGCAACATGATTTAAGCGTCAAGCAGGCGCGCAAAATTCTGGGCCCCAAGAAAATCGTGGGCCTTTCCACTCACAACGGTGAACAGGCGAGGGAGGCGAACAAAACCACGGCCACTTATGTGGCGGTCGGGCCGATCTTTCCCACGAAGACGAAAACAAATCCGGATGCGGTGGTGGGACTGACCGGTTTGCGCGAAATTCGTGAGCGCGTTTCGAAGCCCATGGTGGCCATCGGTGGAATCACCGCGGAAAATGCTCGCGAGGTGCTGGACGCCGGCGCCGACTCGGTCGCCGTCATCAGCGATCTCTTATCCGCTCCGGATATCGCCGAGCGGACGAGGATTTTTCTAGAGGGGCTAAAGAGTTGACGGCTGTTCGCGGCGGAAGAAGCGCCGATCGGCTTGGGGCATGATAGACTTTTTCATTTCCTCAGTCAGGCGTGGAGAGGGAGGCGCTCCGAGCGCCCTCCATTTCTCTTGACATCCTTAGAGCGCCGCATAGAATGGCTCGAACGATGAGGCATCGCGCTCGTTTTCTCATCGGATCGTGTCTGATATTGAAATTATCCACATTTGTCCAATGAGTTTTCCCGGAATTATCCTTCGAAGAAGATTCACAATCTGAAAAGTCAGGAGAGGTGCATGGGGAATTCACTTCTTATCAAGAAACCAATGAGTATGCTTCTCCACGAAGCTGAGGATTCGGGGGAGCACGGCTTGAAGCGGTCGTTGGGTCCGATTTCGCTGACGGCTTTGGGAGTCGGCGCCATTATCGGCGCGGGCATTTTTGTTTTGTCGGGATTGGGCGCCCATTACGCCGGGCCGGGTTTGATGCTGTCGTTCGTTCTTTCCGGCATGGGATGCGCCTTTGCGGGCCTCTGTTACGCGGAGTTCGCCGCATTGATTCCGTTGGCGGGAAGCGCGTACACCTACGCTTACGCTACCTTGGGCGAACTCTTCGCATGGATCATCGGATGGGACTTGACGCTGGAGTATGCCATGGGCGCCAGCACCGTTTCCTCCGGATGGTCCAATTACTTCATCAAGTTCATGCACATCTTCAACATCGATATTCCTTTGTGGCTGGCGTACGACCATTGGACGGCGATTGCGACCGCCGAGAAAATGGTGGCGCGCCAAATGGCCCATGCCGCCAATCCGTCGCTGGTCGAAGGCTCCAAGAC
>CAZIDA010000353.1:0-4227 GCA_964537865.1 uncultured Acidobacteriota bacterium | reverse complement strand
TTATTTTCCACAGATCAGCACAACAGGGGTTTTCACACAGACTCTGAAAGGGTTGTGTCAAACGACCGCACCAATTCTCGGAGCATCAAGGCAAATAAACGACCACCCAGAATGGGAAACGAGAGAGCGAGGTGAATGAGATGAATGTATTGATTCAAGATATTCGCTACGGTCTGCGGATGCTGGCGAAATCCCCGGGCTTCACGGCCATCGCCGTGCTGACGCTGGCGCTCGGCATCGGCGCCAACACCGCCATCTTCAGTGTGGTGAACGCCGTGTTGCTGCGGCCGCTGCCCTTTCCGCATTCGGAGCAACTGGTGTCCGTCGAGTATTTCAATACAGTGGCCAAGGTTCCACAGGAAACCGCGTCTTATCCGGACTTTTTTGATTGGCGCAATCAAAATCAAGTTTTCAGCCACATCACTTCATTTCGCGACAGCAGCTACACGCTGACCGGGAATGGTGAACCGGCACATCTGAGCGGTGAGGTCGTCTCTTCGGATTTCTTTTCGACGCTCGAGGTGAGGCCGGCGTTGGGGCGTGAATTTCTACGCGAAGAAGAAAAGAAGGGGCGGCACGTTGTCGTTTTGAGTGATTCGCTTTGGCGAACGAGGTTCAGCGCGGATCCGAAGATCGTAGGGCGAAGCGTCATTCTGAACAACAAGAGCTATACCGTAGTTGGCGTGGCGCCCGCCGGTTTCAATTTCCCCATCGCCACGCCGCCCGTCCAGTTATGGACGTCCATCGCTGATGACTCCGATATGCTCGGCCAGCGTGGCGCGCATTTTCTATCTGTCGTCGGCCGGCTCAAACCCGGCGTGAGCGTAGCCCAGGCGCAGGCCGACATGGCCCGCATCAACGGTAATCTCTCCAAGGAGTACGAGGACACGAACCTTCGCTTTAGCGGCGCTGTTGTCGAGCCGGAATTGCAACACTTGGTCGGCGACGTCCGTCCGGCGTTGCTGATTCTCTTTGGGGCGGTGGCGTGCGTGCTACTGATCGCTTGCGCCAACGTCGCCAATCTGCTTCTGGCACGCTCGATGACGCGACAGAGAGAAATCACCATTCGGACCGCGTTGGGGGCCGGACGTGTCCGCGTGATTCGGCAATTGCTCACGGAAAGCATTATGCTTGCGCTCCTGGGAGGCGCCGTTGGACTCACGTTTGCCCTTTGGGGGACCGCGGCGCTCGTGCGATTGGTTCCACAGGATCTCCCGCGAATGTCGCAAATCAAGATGGACAGCCACGTTTTCGCCTTTACCCTATTGGCCGCCATCATCACCGGGATGCTGTTCGGCTTGGCGCCCGCCCTGCAAAGTTCAAAAACGAATCTTGTCGATTCACTCAAAGAGGGAGGTCGCGGGCTCTCCGTCGGCCTTGTCCATCACCGTCTCCGCGGCGCGCTCGTCGTAACGGAAATGGCGCTTGCGCTGACGTTGCTCACGGGCGCGGGCTTGATGATTCAAAGTTTCGCGCGACTCGAAAACGTGAGTCCGGGATTCAATCCTCACAACGTTTTGACTTTCACGTTCGCTCTGCCTGATACGCAATACAACACCGATCAACAAAAGATCTTCTATCGCCAAGCGCTGGACCGCTTGAATGCGATTCCTGGAGTGGTTTCCGCCGCCGCGGCCTTGCCGTTGCCGATAAGCGGCAACCACTACCGCATCACTTTTACTATCGAGGGGCGTCCAGTGGCCAAAGGCAATCACCCGTCGGAGGATGCGCAGTTCATCAGCCCAGGTTACTTCAAGACCATGGGCATCCCGCTTTTAGAGGGCCGCGAATTCGCGGCCACCGACACACCCACGTCCTCTAATGTTGTCATCATCAATCAAGCCTTCGCCCACCGCTACTTCCCGAACGAGAATCCCATTGGAAAGCGGCTGATTCCCGATGTGTCGGATTCCGATGTACCAGAAGATCCGGTGCGTGAAATCGTCGGCGTTGCCGGCAATGTGAAGACGTGGGGATTGAACCAGGAAGCAAGCCGGAATATTTCCTGCCCTATCAGCAAGCGCTGATCGGAAACATGCGGGTGGTCTTGCGCACTCAAGCCGCGCCGGAATCGGCGCTCGGCGCCGCCCGCAAAGCCATTCACTCGATGGATTCAAGTCTGCCGCTCTACAGCGTGAAGACGATGTATCAGTATGTGAGCGCGTCAGTGTCGCAGCCGCGCTTCAGCATGCTGCTGCTCTCAATTTTTGCCGCACTGGCTATGGCACTCACGGCCGTCGGAATTTACGGTGTGATGGCGTACCTCGTCACACAACGGACGCACGAGGTCGGAATTCGTATGGCGCTGGGCGCTCAACGCGACGATGTCATGCGTCTCGTCTTGGGACATGGAATAAAGCTGGCGCTCGCCGGTGTGGTCGTGGGAATTCTTGCGGCGTTGGCGTTGACGCGCCTGCTCGCCGCCACACTTTATGGCATCAGCGCGCACGACCCGCTGACGTTTGTCGGCATTGCCGTGTTGTTGGGGCTCGTGGCGCTGCTGGCCTGCTACATACCGGCGCGACGAGCGACGAAAGTCGATCCGATAGTGGCGCTGCGGTATGAGTAGGTGTGAGGTGCGAGGTGCGAGGTGCGAGGGATGAGGCCGAAGGTCCGCCGGTATTTTGGCGGATGTGAGGGATGAGGCCGAAGGTCGGTCGGGTTCGTCTGCGTCCTCCGGATTTTGTTGGCATTGGCGGATGTTAGAAGGAAGATCTGGTAGCCCGCCCGCGTTCTTCAAGGGCGGGGCAGTTCGATGAGGGCATGAGAAACGTCGCCGTTCAGCATGGTTTCTCGCAACCGCTCGCAAGAGCCGCTGCCTTCGTTCGCCGCGGCGGGGCGTCTCGGCGGTGAATGAACCATCGAGGTCGAGATAAATCTGCATGACATTCGACCCAAGCGCAAGATTCATGCGCCTTTCTCCAATCTCTCCCAACGAAAAATGTTGACGGTTCGTCCAATCCAACGATAATTGGCCCATAGTCCGAACAAGCACGATGGCACGGTCGGAAGAGCGGGGCGAGCAAACGCCTCGACGAAACGATGTGGAATGATTTCACCTTCCCGCGGTCCGCGTCCGTCCGATTTCAAATTCTTCTCGGAGGAACACACGATGTTCAAGTCTGGTATTCGAAAGGACGGCGCCGTTTTCAAATTCCTTTACTTCGGCTGTCTGGTGGGAATAGCCTTGAGCTTGACGGCTATGGTGCGCGGAGCTCAGTCGGCGCCCGCCGCGCCGAGCACCGCAACTCAACAAAAGACCGCCGCGGAAGTTTTCAAAAACATTCAAGTCTTGAAAGACATTCCCGCCTCGCAGCTTATTCCCGGCATGCAGTACATCACCGTGGCGCTGGGCGTGCAATGCGAATTCTGTCACGTCAAACCGTTTGACAAAGACGAAAAGCGCCAGAAGCAGACGGCTCGACAGATGATGCGAATGCTTTTCGAGATCAACAAAGCGAACTTCAAGGGACGGCCGGAAGTTTCCTGTTACACCTGCCATCGCGGACATGCGGGACCGCTGTCGGTTGCCGCCCTTCCCGCAAACGACGTGCCCGCCGCGCCGATTCCTCCCTCGCCTTCCGCTTCGACGCCGGCTCTTCCGAGCGTCGATCAACTGCTGGCCAAGTACGCCGAGGCGCTGGGTGGACAAGCGGCCCTCGACGAGATTTCTTCGCGTGTGATCAAAGGAAAACAGACGAGCGAAAACAAGACCTCGAATCCATTTGAGATTTATCAGAAAGGGCCCGACAAAGCGCTCACCGTCACCACCACCGAGCACGGCCCGATTTACACCGGATATGATGGCGCAAAGGTGTGGACCACCGGCGAACACGGGCATGTGTCCATCATCGCCTCCGCGGTGAGTCACCGGGAAGCGGAAATCAATCCCGTCGCGGCGCTTCGGCTTTACACCAACACGCGCGTGCTGGGACGCGGGAAGATCGGCAATCGAGAAGTCATCGCCATGCGCGGCCTGTCGCCGGACCAAAACTTCGAGATCTTGTTCTTTGACGCCGACTCCGGCTTGCTCGTGCGACGCTCGGTGCGCGTGCAAACCGTGTTTGGGGCGCTCCCGCTTCAGATCGATTACTCCGATTATCGCAAGGTCAACGGCGTGGCCGTCCCGTTCAAAACTTCGCTGTGGACCGCGCAAGGCAGCGTCTCCCGCGTGGTCAATGAAGTCAAAGACAACGTCGCCATTAACGACGCCAAGTTTGAGAAGGC
>CAZIDA010000352.1:0-4234 GCA_964537865.1 uncultured Acidobacteriota bacterium | reverse complement strand
GCCTGCAGATCGACGCCGGAGGCTTTGGCCGGACTCGCTCCGGTGGATACAACAAAAATGAAAACCAGCGCGAGCGCTACCCCAAATCTTCTCTTCATGATCACCATCCTCAAATGATTGCCTCGTCAGTTCTTGGCGGTGGAAGAAATCTGCTGCGCCGCGTATTGCACCAACGCGCTGTTGCGTTGGAGATCCTTCCAAACCACTGTCTTCACTTGGTCGAAGGCCATGCCAATCCGCTGCAAGTCGGCCTGCCGCTGAGCTTGCACCTGCTGAGACAATTGCTCCAGCATGGCCGCGTAACGTTCGCGATCCTGCGCGTTCAGGGAAGCGTACTGGGCGGCCACGAGTTTCTGGAGTTCAGCCGGATTGTAAGCCGCGTTGGTCAAAGCAGCGCCGCCCGATGAAGAGTTAATTGGCGCCACGGACGATGGGCCAAACGACATGGCAAAACTCCCTTGGCCATATTGGACGCGGACGCGCGCCAGCGAGAGCGCCATAAACAGAACTGCCACGGCGCTGACGGTCGCCATCGATACATTCACCCACCGCGGCGCACCAAACAGCCACTGCCACGCGCCGGGGCGCGTAGGTGTGGGCGGCACAAACACAATCGAAGTAGGAATATCCTCATCGCGCCAGGATTGCTTCAACAAAAGCTGCGCGCGCTTCAAGCGACTGAGTTCGCGGCCACACACGGCGCAGTTCGCCGCATGTTCTTCCAAAGCGCGCCCACTCCCAGCGGGCAATTCACCCAACACCCAATCCAGAATTTGATTTTTGTAATCCTGACAATTCATACGCGCCTCTCGCGGATGGAAATCAGAACGAGGCCGGCTGACTCGAAGCGAATCGATTCACGCCCTTCGCTCAGTCCATCCATTCTTTCAATGCTTTCTGCAAATTCTCCATGGCCGCATAGAGTCTCGACTTCACCGTGCTCACCGGGCAATTCACAATCTCCGCAATCTCTTCGAACTTCATGCCGTAGTAAATCTTCAAGATGGTGGCGGCGCGCTGTTCCGCGTTCAGTTGGAGAACGGCTTGCCGAACTTTCCGCGCCCGTTCGCGTTCCAAGAGGAGCGCTTCGAACCCGGGCGTCTTCTTCGATTCTTCCGAAACCAGCGCATCCGCCCAGCTCAGGCCATCGCCAATCTCTTCGTCCAGCGAGAGCGTGGGACTATTCCGCGCGCTTCGCTTGGAGCTATAAAACAGATTCAGCGCGATTTTGAACAGCCAGTGCGAGAATTTTTCTCTCGACTGAAGCTGGCGCAGTTGGCTATACGCTTTCAAAAACGAATCCTGCGTCAGATCGAGCGCATCCTCGCGGTTGCCGGTGAGCCGCAACGTAAAGTTGTAGAGCGGCTTCTCCCACTTTCGCACCAGGAGGTTGAAGGCCGTCACATCTCCACGTTCGGCGCGACCAACCCATTCTCCATCGGCGCCGCGCCCGGCAGCCAACTCATCCTTCTCTTTCGATGACGACATTCGCGGGAAAAAAGACTATCCTTCCTGAGATTTTTTCGGACGACGAGTTCATTAGGCCTCCATCACATCAATTTCGATGTCGGCGCATCAAGCCTTTCGTCGACCCAGGAAACGCCTCCAAGCTCGCTGGAGGGTTGGACGGAAACAATCGCCTTCCTGAGATGAAAGGGTGGCGGCACGGATCGTCGGTCATCAGCAACCACGATTCACCGCACGTCCACAGAACCATGCAATTCTACGCTAAATCACTTCTTTTTCCCCGGCAAAAGGCTCTCACTGTGCCCGCGTTTAAAGAAGACAACCGGTTTGGTCGCCTTCGGAATTTTTCTTCTGCGCTTTCCGGACTGTGGTTATAATGGCGGTCACGCGTGATAGGCGCGGCAGTCGCTGCCGAAATGAGTTCATGGCCCGAAGGCGGTTATGCAAACGGGGTTGAAGCCGTATAATGTGATGAAGGCCACGCGTGAATCTTTGCTGTGAGCGATCCTTCTCTGACATCCGTTTTATCAAGTCGTCTACGCGAGGTATCACTACGATGGAATTAGACGAACTGCTTCAGATTCTGGTCTGTCCGGTGTGCAAACAACCGCTCAAACTGGCGCATGAGGGAAAAGGTTTGAAGTGCGCGGAGTGTCATCGCGTTTACCCCATCAAGGATGACATTCCGGTGATGTTGATCAATGAGGCGACCATTGAAGAGCCGTGACAGCTTGCTTCGTTCTCTCCCTCCATCGCCGAAAATACTTTTGATTCGCATTCGATCCCTGGGAGACGTGGTCCTCATGACGCCGGTTCTGGAATCGATTCATCAAGTCCGCCCTGACGCAGCAATCGACGTTTTGGTGGAGCATCCCTTCAGCGAAGTCCTCTATGAAAATCCCTTTATCCATCGCCTCATCGAGTTGGGAGAAAGAAGCTCAAAAGGACGGATTTCCGGAAAGGCGCATCCTTCGCCTGCCCCTCTTTCAAAATTTCAGGCGGTTCGAGAGATTCGGAATCGCCGCTACGATCTGGCGTGGAATCTTCATGGCGGAAACACCTCTGCTTGGATGACGGCCCTCAGCCGCGCGCCCATCCGAGTCGGCTGCCGGACCTTCCGTAATCGCTTCGCTTACAACGTCCGAGTTCCGGACTCCGCGGAGTGGCTGAATCGGAAAAATCACCACACCGTCGAGCGCACACTGGCTTGGTTTGATTGGTTGAACGGCGCCCATCGAATGCGTTTCGACGACGCGCCTCCTTTGAAAGTGATGATCTGCCCGGCGGCGAGAGACTCTGCCGCAAAGAAACTGACGGTTGCCGGCGTCGATCCGCGCTCCGAATTTGTGGTGATTCAGCCGGCTGCCGCCTTTGAAACGAAAGAGTGGATGGCGGATCGATTTGCCGAGGTTGCCGACTTTCTCGCGGCCCGAGGCTTCCGCATCGTTTTGACGGGCTCGCCCCACGAAAAAGAGAAACTTCAGACCGTTAAATCCAAAATGAACGCCGCTGCCGCGATCTTGGCCGACCTCACGATCCAAGAGTTGGCGGCGGTGATCGACGCGGCTCAACTGTATCTCGGCAATGACAGCGGGCCGGCGCACTTGGCCGCCGCTCTCAAAAGACCGACCGTCGTGCTTTTCGGTTCCTCCAATTCCGTCGCTTGGTCGCCCTGGCAGACGCGCAGCGAGGTCGTGCAAAACCATTACGATTGCAATCCCTGCCCCGGATACCGTTGTCTGAAGTTTGCCGAACCCGAGTGCATCAAATCGATCAGCGTCGAGCAGGTGAAGTCCGCCCTGCTTCGACTTCTTGCTACAGACTTTTCAGAGAGAGCTTCATGCCCATGACCTCATCCCTCATCAAACTTGTTCAGCGGTTCAAAGGCCGGCGCATCGCCGTGTGGGGAGACTTGATGCTCGACGAATTCCTGCGCGGCCGAGTTTCCCGGATTTCGCCGGAAGCGCCGGTTCCCATCGTGGAGGTTCAAGAGCACACCTTCCATTTGGGCGGCGCTGGCAACGTCGCCGCGAATGTTTGGTCGCTGGGCGGTCAACCGGTTCCCTTCGGAATTATTGGAAGAGACGAAGCCGGTCGGCGCCTGCGCCGCGAGTTTCACAAGTTGAAGATCGACTCTCGCGGGGTGTTGAGTGACCCCCGCCGACCCACCACGCTCAAGATGAGAATTATTGCGGAGCATCAGCAGGTCGTTCGCGCCGATCGAGAATGGAAAGATGGAATTCCTCTGGCGCTTCAAAAACGCCTGCTCCGGCATTGGTCGGCTCAGCCGAAGAAGTTCGATGCCATGGTCATTTCGGATTACGAGAAAGGATTGATCACCGGGGATCTCTTGGAGGCGGTCATACAACAGGCTCGGCGGGAGCGGATTCCGCTGTGTCTGGATCCGAAAATTTCGCATGCGCGATTTTACCGGGGGGCCACGCTGATCACCCCGAATCATCATGAAGCCGAGAAGCTGAGCGGAATGGCGATCGTCGACGATCGCTCCGCGGAACGGGCCGGCCGAAAATTGCTGGAAGAATTTGAAGCCAAGGCGCTGCTGATTACTCGCGGCGAACATGGGATGACGCTGTGCGAAGCCGACGGCCCGACGCGCCACATTCCCACGGTGGCCCGCGAGGTGTTCGACGTCACCGGCGCCGGCGACACCGTGATTTCCACGCTGGCCTTGGCGTTGGCGTGCGGCGCTTCAATGCAGGAAGCGGCCATCGTGGCCAACGCCGCGGCGGGAATCGTCGTCGGCAAA
>CAZIDA010000351.1:0-4244 GCA_964537865.1 uncultured Acidobacteriota bacterium | reverse complement strand
GTAAGGCAGTGTGGGTGTGGGTGTGGGTGTGGGGTTCGCTATCCCCTCAAAACTCAGCCTCACCGGATTGGCGTTGTCATCCGCAAACGAGATATTCCCGGTGATCGGCGTGCCCGTTAAGTTCATCAGCAGAATCTCTGTGCTGAATCCTCCGCCATCAGCAAACTGCGAAAAGTACAGGTTGGTTCCAGTTGGCGGCGCGCCGGGCACTGCCACCGGCAGCGCGTTGTACAACTGCTCGCCGTGGGAATTCGTGGCCAACTGCAAGTTCGCCGAAGCAAACGCCGTCGGCGACGAAAGCGTCAACGTTCCTAAGAACGGATTCGTAATCCCCGGACAAAGCTGACTTGCAAACAGTGCAAAGTGACCATGGGCCGGTACCATCTGGGACGGACAGTTCACTGTTTGCGATCCCGACGAATCGGTCCGCTGAATGTTCACAGTGATCTCGCTGGCGGTCGGATTCACCACCGCCACGCCGCTGTCGGTGCCGTTGGCCGTGCTGTAGTCGACAAACATGCGCGCGCTGGTCGTGGGCGCCGAAGCTTCCACACCCGCTTCGGTCGTCAAGATGCCGTTCTGCGTGAATCCAAAATTCGCCAACGCCGCCGGCTGCGACGCTGTCGTCGTGGTCACCTGTCCATACGCTTGCACCAACGATCCTGCTCCGGTGCTCGTTTCGGTCGCGCCGCTGTTTCCTCGCTCCTGCAATGTCAAAGGACCGGCGCCCGGACTCTCAACGACTGCGCGGATCATGAGATTCGCCGGGAGTTGAGCCGGTGGCGGCGATGGGTTTGGATACTGATAAGGTCCGGTGAAACCGGCGCCGTTGTTCGTTGAAGTGAAGCCGTTCTGGGCCGGGACACCGTCAATATTGATCGACGCGAGAACACCGTTATAGACCGCCGGGTGTTGAAAACCAATGTACCAGTCGCCGCTCTGAATCACCGGTGGGTTCGGAATGGTGTACTCCATAAAGCCATTCGATCCCGGAATCGTCACCGTTTGATCCACCAAAAACGCCGGTGTGGGCACGGGCGGAGTTCCGGCGCCTGTGGGATCGTTGAAGGCGATGATTCGGATTTGTTTTCCGGCAGGATCGTTCTGCGAATCGAAAAGCGTGGAGTAGATGCGAATTTTCTCGAGCGTCGACGGATAGTGTAAAGGCCGCAGTCGATTGACGACGATCGTTCCATTGGCGCCGGCCTGTGGAAACGCCGCTTCCACAATGCCGTTGTCGGTGGCCAACTCCTCAACAAGGGTCGGACTGGCGGGTGTGATCACGTCGGTGGTCAGCGTCACCTGCGCTGCTGTCGACTTGCAGTTGGAAATGCCGATGTAATATGTGCCGGGAGTCAAGGGAACGGTGGAATTCGGTCCCACGTAAACGGCCTCGTGCGGTATGCTGGTGTTCGACCGGTAATCCGCGACGAAGGTGCTGAGCGGATCGTTCGATCCGTCGGTGCTGACGGGCTGTCCCTTGCGAACATAGAGATCGACGTCGCCGCCCGCAGGGCCGTCGAGCGTCGCAATCAACTGCAGCGCGCCGGAGGGAACGTTGATGGAATATTGAGTCGAACTCATGGCGCACAGGCCCGCCGTTGCATTGCCCGGCGGAATCGTGGCGGTGATGGTGGGCGTCGAATCCACCGCGGTGACGGTGGGCGGGGGTGTTTCCGGATTGAAATTGGAGACGAACAGATTGCCGTCAAATGATCCCCATCCCGTCACCAAGTCAAATCCCGGTCCGGCGTTGAAGCCGGTCACCGTGGGCGTGTTGTTGTTTCCCACCGTGACGTCGTGAAAGACCGGTGTTCCTCCCGCTTGCTGCGCCGCGCCGAGTTCATAAAGTCGCGGATTCGCCCAACCCACGCCGCCGGGAGAACCGTACTGATTGACCAAAGCAAACACCCCGGCCCAAATCGGAGCGCTCAAACTCGTTCCTCCATACACGTGCGAATCAATCACGCCATTGATGACCAGGAGCACACCGGGACCGTTGGGATCGCCGATGGCCGCGACATCCGGAACATCGCGCATGCCATCGGCGGGAACCCCAGGCCCCGTCTGATAGGAAGGCTTGGTGATGTATCGAGATTTGCCTCCACCGGAAGCGCCGCCTCCACGAGCCGAGAGATTGTTCCAGGTTGTTTCTCCATTATACTGAGTCACATTTCCATTGGAGTCGAAGCTCGCGCTCAGAGTGGTTCCTCCCACACAGACCACGTAAGGAGAGGCGCACGTGTGGCTGATGTCCTGACCGGTGCTGTTCCGGGTGGCGCTGATGGGTTGTTGCGCGCCATCATCGCCCGAGGAGACAACTACCGTCTGCCCTTGGGCAGCGGCTTGTGAATAGAATTGGCTTTCTGCTTGAACCGAAGTTTGATTGAACGCCGATTCGCCGAGTCCAAAACTGATTGTGAGGACGCGCGTCGTGAAGAGTTGGTTCAAGATGTAATCGATGGAGGCTGAGATGTCCTGAGTCGGGGAAATCACCACTTGAATGGTGGCGCCGGTGGCGAGGGCGCCCGCCCATTCCGTGTCGAGCAACACTTCTTGCTCTTCCCCTCCACCCAAATCTCCGGGGTCCGCTCCCACCAAGATGACTTGCGGATCGTTCGGAGGAAGTCCGAAATCACTGCGAAAAGTCTGCACGTCGGTGAGCTTGAAATTGGAGCGGGCCACCACGGCGATGCTTTGTCCGGCGCCGTTGATGCCGGCCGAATAGAGCGGCGTCAGGTCGTAAGCAGTCTGAATGTCCGACGGCGCCATCGCGATAAAATTCGAGTTCACCTTGTACTGGGGATGGTCCTTGGGAAAATTGTCCAGACCGAAAACGCCCAGCCCTTTATCCTGAAATTCAGTCGGCATCTGCGGCGGAACATCGTTGGCATGATACGTTTTCCCTTGGTAGTTATAGAGCTGCTCGCGCACGGCGAAAGCGCGTTCGACGTTCCCCGCCGGCCCGCTGAAATAAATCCGCAGCCGGTTGCTCAACTGCATGTCGATCGAGAATCCATTCTGCTGCAACCAAGCCACGGCGCGCCGATATTCATCCTGCGAGACCCCAAATCGATTTCCAAACTCCGTGGGCGTCAGCCAATGATGATAATTCGGCGAGCTCGGATCTTGCTGCTCCCGCAGTAACTGATCCAACTCGGATGGGTTCTGCAATTGGAACACGAACCGCATCGATTTGATTTGCAGCGCCGGGCTTGCCCTTCCAATCAAAACGCTTTCCTTGCGATATTGTTCGACGATGGGAAGCTGCGCCGCTGTCAATACCGGCGTCAGTAAAAACAGGATGGCGATCAAAGATAGGTAGATGATTCGAAGTCTCTTCATGAGTCCGGGTTCCTTCAGTTATTTTGTCTCAATGGCAATGCGGGGGAAAAGGCCCGCGACCATTCATTCTGCGACAGCCCGCGCCATTATATCGCAATCTCGAAATCTGTTGCCGCGCGGTTGCGCCTAGGGTGAACACTCGAATCTTCTCGCTGCCTTGAATTCTCACTGGAATGGGATCGTTGCCGTGCTTCCGGAGTCGCCGAAGAAGTTCACCGTCACCGTTCCGGCGCCGCTCCCCGTGTTCACCATGATGATCTGCGTCGTGAAAAAGCCCGGCCCCGCCTGCCCGTTCGCAATCTGCGGCAGGTAGAGCGACCCCACCGGCGGATTGTTCAAATCCGCCACCGGCAACGACGAGTACAAATCCTCGCCCCGCTGATTCGTCGTCAGTCGCAACGTCACCGGCGCAATCGCTTCGTCGCTCGTGATCGTCAGCACCCCCTTGAAATTCGCCGGAATCGTCGACGCTGCCGCCCCCATAATCGCCGCCTCATCGATGAATCCTTTCACGTGAGCGTTGGGACCCAACGTGATCGTGTTGTTTGCCGTGAACGTTCCGTCCAAATTTATCAGATTCAACTGAATGGTCGCCAGCGAGGCGCTGGGATTCACAATCGCCACTCCGGTGTTGCGTGTCAGCGGCGAGTTCGATTTCTCCACGTACATGCGCGCGTTCGTCGTCACCGGGGAATTCAACACACCCGCCTGCGAGGCCAATCCGCCCGTGGCGTTGTAGCGTGAGAAGATCACCGCCCCTTCCGGCAACGCCCCGCTTGTCGTTGTCACGACCACCGAGCCATACTGCAGCGGTGTTCCCGGCGCCGATCCCGTCGTCACATACTTCACCATGCCGTTCGCCGGGATGTTGTAAGGCAGTGTGGGTGTGGGTGTGGGTG
>CAZIDA010000350.1:0-4254 GCA_964537865.1 uncultured Acidobacteriota bacterium | reverse complement strand
GCGCATTTACGTCCGCCCGGTCGCCGGCGGCGCCTGAAAGAAACTGGCCGGGGATTTCGACGGCGACGTGAACGTCGGCTTCTGGTCCAAGGATGGGAAGACGATTTATTTTAATGGCGGATGGGGAGCGACGGAGCAATTGTTTGCAGTCTCGCTGGAGACCGGCAAGACAACAGAACTGACCCACGTGAAAGGCGTCGTGCGCGCGTCGCAGGATGACGACACCGGGGTTCTCTTGATCCGTTACACCGACCCGGCTTCGCCCATAAATATTTACACCGCCGCGCTTCCGTCGGTGGATCGCCAGGCGGACTGGAAGCGTTTGACCGACAGCAATCCGCGGGTGGCGCAGTTCGAGCTCGGCTCGACCGAGGCCATTCGATGGAAGAGCACCGACGGAACGATGGTGGAAGGCGTGCTCGTGAAACCGGTCGGCTACACGCCGGGAAAGCGCTATCCGCTGATCGTCCAAATCCACGGCGGTCCGCAATCGGCCACGTTGCTTTCCTTCAGCGGCAACTACGGAAATTATTCCAACATCTACGCGGCGCACGGATTTTTCTGCCTGCTGCCGAACTACCGCGGCTCCACGAATTACGGCGAGAAGTTCAAGATGCAAATCGTGGGCGACTATTTCCGGCAGGGCTATGAAGACATCATGGCCGGCGTGGATTATCTGATTCAGCAAGGCCTGGTCGATGAAAACAAGATGGGCGTCATGGGTTGGAGCGCCGGCGGCCATTGGTCCAATTGGATTCTGACCCACACCCACCGCTTCAAAGCCATTTCGTCGGGCGCCGGCGTGATGAATTGGACGTCCATGTACGCGCAGACCGACACCCATGTTGTGCGGGAGTTTTATCTGAACGGGACGCCGTACGACCAGTTCCAGCATTACTGGGACGAGTCGCCGCTGAAGTACATCAAGAACGCCAAGACGCCGACGCTGATTCATGTGCTGGAAGGCGATCCGCGCGTGCCGCGTCCGCAGAGCGAAGAATTGCACATGGCGCTCAAACGGCTCGGCGTGCCGACCGAGTTCCTGGTTTATCCCGGCAGCACCCACGGCATCCCCGACATGCGCAATCAGATGGTCAAGATGGTCAGCGAATTTGGCTGGTTCGAGAAATGGATCAACGGACACGAAGGTTGGTTCGACTGGAAGACGTTGAATGAAACGCTGAAGGATGATTCCAAGAAAACCGAAAAGCCGTCTGAAGAAAAGGAAGGCGATTCGAAAATGTAAGCTGGAGAATGGTCCATCGGGAGAAGAAGCGGTCAAACCCGGACGTGTGACAAAAACGATTTGATTTCGAAGACACATCTCCGCAGCCTGTTGCCTAAAAGACATTTGGAATTGAGTACCGCGTGTTGAGACATGGCCCCAAGATTCTTTGTGAATGGCCGATCTTGAAATCCCTTCACCGGGAGGTGGCGGATCGTTCAGTATTGACCTACAGGAAGACCACGCGCAGGAACGCAAATTCCACCACCGGAAGGTGGTGGATGGTTCAATTGCTGCCTGTGGAGAGAGATGGGGAAACGCTCCACGTGAGCCGCGATTCCGCAAAAGCCAAGTGAGTTGAGATTGACGAGAAGGCATTAGGAGACGCAGGTTGGAATTGAATGACTCACCCCAGATATGGACAGCCACCTATTTGTAGTGATCGAAGGCCGGAAGTTGGTGGCTGTCCCTGTTTTTCTGCGAGGTGAGGACGGTGCGACAAGCTGAGATTAATGCAAGAGAACGAACCCCATCCGCCATGATGGACCAGCCAAGATGGATCGTCCGTTGAAAATCAGCTTTGGCGAGCTGAGAAATGACCGCGTCCAAATTCGCATCGGCGAGAGATTGAGCACGAGTCCAAGCGCCGGAGGGGCTGCCGAGCACAAATGGGATCTGACTAGTGGACAGATTCGAGTCGTTGCACATATTGGAATCGTTTATGGCTGACCCGATCAGATCGAAGGATCGTGAGTCATCCATGTCGGCATCAACGCTCGCGAGCTGAATATACACCTTCGCTCGTAAGGAGCAATTATCAATACCCGCTGCCACCGCGGAACCAAGATCGTTTATCCGTCTGGCCTGCGCCTTCTCTCCTCGCTTCAGCCAACCCCTGGCAAGCAATGAATATGAAACGGCGCGAACTTCCTTACTGTTTATGGCGCCAACTACAGCTTCGGCTTTACATAGTTCGCCAATGCTGGTTGCTCTAGTGGATTGAGTGAAAGCAATCAGGTCGAGCAGATCTTGCCTTAATTTATCTGATGCGATTCGGCTGGCAAGTTCACGAGCTCGCCCAAAGTCGGCACGATTCATGGCCGCCACGATGCGCGAAAAAAGAAGGTTCGCCCGCTTTCCAGGATCTTGAACCTCTTCAATTTTATTGACTTCCTCGGAGACAGATAAGTCCGGAGGAAAGAACGAAGAGGGACCAGTGTCTTGAAAGGCGGACATGCTTGCCGTCGTGGCGAGAGGGGAAGGATTAAGGCTAGCCAATTCGGCGCGCAGGACCGGCACTTGCATCGGAAGGAATTGCTCGAAGAGGGGAAAAAGCTGCTGGATCGCGTAGGCTTTCAACAGGGCCAGTCCGGAACCGGCGGCAGGGTCCGAGTCTTGCGGATTTATAACACAGCGGAGAAAAACTTGACTTGCCGCCTGCAAGTAAGGACGAATTAAGCCAAGCGGGGCATTGGCGGCTGCCCGGTAATCCGTTCTTAATCCGACAATGAGCTGATCGTTCAAAAACCCCGCGCTCGTTTGCGTCCCGGGAAGCAAGTATAAGCCGAGGAAAAGCACATCATTGGGATCAGCCGACGATTGGGACATCCAACTAACCGCCCCCAAAAAAAGTTGATCGGCTTGAGACGGATTGTGCAACCGCAACTGTCGCAAGAACCACAGAAAAACCTCTGACCGTCCTTGGTCCAGACTGCTTGTCGCGGAGGAGATTGCTCGATCAAGATCACCAGCCTCCAGGAGCTGAAATGCGGCATCGAGCGATAAGGCGCCCCGTTCAGTGATCTCCCCCATGGATCCCGGGGGGCTCTTCTCTGGAGCCCCAGTTTTCTTGTCATCCATGTTGGCGATAAGGCTTTCTGCAAGGTCAGGGTCGTGCTTCCGAACCACCCGTAAAACTTCGGATCGCAGCTTGGACCGGTCGGATTGCTGCATCTCCTCGCCCGCCGTTTCACTAAACGCTTCTTTGACGGTTTCGCGCGCGACCTGAGGTTCATCGGCCCAAAGAAGCTCTGCAATTTGGGCTTCGGCACGGATTCTTAAACGCGCTTGATCGTATGCCTTAACCTCGCTCAGGAGTTGATGAAGGGTCATGATTGCCTGTTCCCTCAATAATATCTTCGGATCGACGGGGTGGTCATGTGGGTATGCAAACAATTGAGTTATTCCCAACGATACCACGAACAGTGCAAGCAGGGGGCCGCGATTATAATGGTGTTTAGGCACCGTTTGATAGGTCCTTCTTGGCTCATTGACAGGCTTCATGGGGCACACTGCTTATATCCTTTATCTTCGTCCAAAGATGCCGCAGGAAAGTGAAGCGAGGAGAGTTATTCTTCTATCCCGGCATGATCCAGGAACTCTTCTTGGCGTCCTGTGCTGCAACCCGCATAACCTCCTCTCTAGGAATCTCTCGCTTCGAGTAATCCCCAGTATCAGGGGGACGTTAAGAATGACTCACTCGACTATCGGGCGTGTGAGTTCCTCCAAGAGCTTTGCGATTCCATCCCTCTTGTAAGTATTGAGAAGGCGTAAACGCTCGGATCTTACACCTTCACGTGTGCACTTCAAGTGCGCCAACTCGGGAAGATGATCGTTCCCCCATGTTTCCTGACCCCCCATTAGCACGGTCTCACAGGATACTTCAACGGATTTGAGAACTGCTCCAGCGCTCCATTGTGGAGTCTTGCTATTCATAGGGATAGACTCCTGGGGGGCCATCATCTTCCCTGATACTGAAAAATCAACAGACTCAATGGAATCCATGAAATGTCCAACGGAATCCTTGAATCTCCATCGAATGAATAATGCACTAATAGGTCTCTTGCTGATATTCGTGACAAGAATTCGGAAGCCGTCTCCTTGGACGATCGGTTGAGTAATGCTGATCGGAGATTTGTCAGGGCAAACAGAGGTAAACGGGACCTGCGCAAACGACATTGATACAAGGAGGGTAAAAAGCAATCCGACATGGAGAACATTTTTAGCGCTCATAATTTTCCCCCACTTAG
>CAZIDA010000349.1:0-4263 GCA_964537865.1 uncultured Acidobacteriota bacterium | reverse complement strand
ACGCACGAGTATGCGATATCATACGTAATATGAGGAGGGTAGTCTTTAAATATGGAGACGGAACCCAGTCCGTACGGCTGCCGTCGGGCTTGGCGTGTGTTGAGTTGAAGCCGAACACTCTCCCCCCTCTATCGGACCCATCCTCCACTGTTCGCGCGGCGCTACAGCGGCCCATCGGAACGCCTCCCCTACAGGAAATAGTCCGGCCGGGTGAACGGGTGTCCGCGCCGGTGGGAAAGGGCATCAGTTCAGCCGGTTTGATGGGCAGCAGTGATCAGGATTGTTGAGCGGAGGGCAGACGAGGGCAGGGTTGCGCGACCGAGTGCGCAGCCGGTGGGTCGAATTTTCTGACGCGAACGGATTCAGGCCAAGAGATTCCCTCCTGCGCCGTCAGCAGGAGCGGGAACGGTGGAGGACCGGGCGTGCTTGGTATCGGGCCGGACCGATTCGATCACCAGGTAGAGTTTATCGGCGCTATTGACTTTGCCCGCCACCGAGTAGGCCTGGCCAGGCACGAGGTGGTGGGCTTTGGTGAAGTCGTGCAGCCGATAAATGCGCTGGGTGTCGCGGTCGAGCACGAGCAACACCGCGCACGACCGGTACTCCTTCCGCGAGAGCAAGAACAAGTGATTGGCGCTGAAGTTGAACATGGGTGAAAAGAATGGAACGGGGGTGGATTTCCACCCCCGCCCCATGGGCAGCGCCGTTGTGGGGTTACCCGCGGGACTCCTCCCGACGGGCGATCATCACAGCGCGGCGCCTGAGAAGAGCCCGCCTGCGATCAGGCAGTGGGGGGCGGCGAGCCCTTCTGAGCTTTGCGAAGACTTTCTCCCCCCAGCAGAAAGATCTCGGAGTTTTCCACCAGCCGGTCGGCGATGGCAGCGGCGATGGTGGTGTTGTGAAGAATATTGCCCCATTCGGAGAACGCTGTGTTGGTCGTGATCAGCGTGCTCCGCTTGCGAGCGTGACGGGTGGAGACGACCTGGTAGAAAAGGTTCGAGGTCTCCTGGTCGAGCGCCAGATAGCCCAGCTCGTCAATCAGTAGAAAAGCCGGTTCGGTGTAAGCCTTGAGTTTGCGGACCAGGGAATGATCGACCTGGGAAGCGAGCAGTTGGTTGAGCATGTCCATGGCGGTGGTGAACAAGACGCGCACGTTGGCCTGGCAGGCACGCCAGCCGAGGATGTGAGCCAAAAAAGTTTTACCCACCCCAGGATTGCCGATGATCACGATGCTGGCGCCTTGCTTCAGGAAGTCGAGGTCGAGCAGGCGGAGGATACGATTTTTGGCCTGCTGGCGGGATTTGTGATGGGTGAAATGGAACTGGTCGAGGGTGGGCTGCGCGGGAAGGTGCGAGAGCTTGAAGCGGCGCTCGATGGCGCGCTGGCGGCGAGCTTCCAGTTCCAGATCGGCCAGCCGTTCCAGAGCGGCCGCGAAGCTAAGATTTTGGTTCGCGGCCTGAGCCGTCATCGTTTCCAGATTCTGAGCCATGGTGGTCAGGGTCAGTTGGCGCAGTTTCTCTTCCAGGGTCATCGTCAGGCTCCTTTCGCGCCTCCAGGATGAAGGCGTCGTAATCGAGCAAGTCGAGCGGGTCGGTCGAGAGTTGATTGAGTTCCGGGTCGCGGAGCTGCAAGGGCGGCTGAGGCTCGCGCGGGGATTCAAGCTGGCGCAGCAGGTGAGCAACATAATGGGCGCCGAAGGCGCGGGCGGCGAGGGCTTTTTCTAAAGCTGCTGCGACTTGTTCGGGACGGTAGGTCCGAAACATCTCCAGCAGTTCATGAAGCTCCCGCAGGATCGAGCGGCCGGCATCGGCCAAGCCGCTGAGATAAGTTTCCACGGTTTCTTCGGACGAGAGGCCGCGCAGCAAGGCAACCAGCCGCTGTTGAGCTTGGGAGCGCCGGGCAGCAGGGCGCTGGGCGAGCAACTCCCTTTCAAAGCGCTCGGCGCCGAACGTTTGGCCGCGCCTCCACGAGCGCGCGTAGCGGACGACCTCGCTGCCATCCGGAGCATAGAGGGTGACGGAAGACGCATCCGCCTTGACGATCAAGCGCTGGCCAACGAAGCGGGCGGGAGCGCAGTAGTGGTTCGAGTCGAAATGCCAGCGCAGGTCTTTGTGGACGAAGATTTCGGCGGTGTCGCGATAGTCGGGCGAGAGCGCCGGCAGAGGCCGCAGGCGCTCCGGCCGGAAGCGATCCAAGGGGCGCTGGCGGGTTTCCCGATGCAGGCGCGGGTTGGCGGTTTCCGCAAGCCACCGGCGCACCTGGCTGTTCACATCGGCGAGATCGGTGAAGCAGCGCAGGGGCCAGAAGTTCGAGCGCAGGTAACCGATCGCGGCCTCGATTTTTCCCTTTTCCCAGGCGGCCCGCGGGTTGCAGGCGCGAGGATAAAATCCGTACTCGCGCGCGAAGGCCAGGAAGCGGGGGTTGAAGCGAATCAAGCGGCCGTCGTGCTCAGCCACGACAGTGAGAAGGTTGTCGTACCAGCATTCGCGCGCCACGCCGCCCAGGGCTCGAAAGGCGTGCTGATGCGAGCGCACGAAAGTCTCGAAGCTCTGCGAGTGGGTGAACTCGACGTAGAGCATCCGGCTGTGAGCCTCGATGAGCGCGAAGGCATAGAGCTTGCGCTGCTCCCCCTGGTAGTCGAGCGCTCCGAAGTGGCCCCAATCAATCTCGAAACGTTCGCCGGCCGCAGGTTCCATGCGCACGAAGGCGCGGGGCGCGAAACGAGCCACGCGCACCTGCCCGAGGTAATCGCGCAAGATGGTGTGGCCGCCCGCATAGCCGGCCGCCCGAAGACGCGCGAGGATGACGATGCCGGGAGCGCGCGGGTCTTGTTCGAGCAGTTCGGCGATGAGCGGCTTAAAGGAATCGAGCTTGCTCGAGCGGGGGCGGCGGACCGGCGCGGGCACGGGCGAGTCGAGATACTTTTTCACGGTGCGAGTGCTCACGTGGAGTGAGCGGGCGATCCGCCGCATGGACCAATGTTCGCCTCCTGCCAAGCGGTGAATTTCGGAGATCTGGTCCGTCCGCAGCATGCACCGCTTATAAACCGTTCAGGGGAGCAACACCAGAGGGGTGTTGTTGGCAAGAAGGCGGAGCGAGAGGTCCGGACGAGTCAGGCGAATGAAAAATCAAGACTTGGCAGGGAGCCAAGTTGTTGTTGGCAAGACGCCGCGCGGCTTGGCCCACGAGCCAAACCTCAGCGGCGGAATGCTTTAGATCGAAAGCTAAGTTGTTGTTGGCAAGCTTCACCATGCGGCGCTTCTGGTCGCGGCGCCATTGCCGCTGGCGATTCCGCTCCGCTTGCTGAGGATGAGTCTGGCGATATTGCTTCCAGTAGCCGGGATGCGCCTCGCGCCACTTGCGCGGACTGTCCAGGCAGACCTGCCGGTAAACCGGATCGGAGCAGATCTTCTGGCGGTGATAATCGCGGCGACGTTGCCGCTGACAGGAGACTCGGCTGCAGACGGCTTGCTGAGGACGATAAGGAGAAGGTTGGAAAACTTGCTGGCAGTATCGACAACGGCGGTCATTCATCAGGCGGCTCCGGGTCAGAATCGCAACCGTCCATTCTGTCCCGAAGCGCCCCTACTTCTGAACGTGCGGAAATTCAGCGCCTATAGAATCTCCTGTAGAGTGGTACCGCCTCCCCGCCCATGGGGCTGCTGCCCATCAAACCGCCAGAACCGACGCTCTTTCTCACCGGCGCGGACACATATTCCTCGGTGACTTTATTGAATCTAGCAAATCCTCCCTGAATCCTAAAACACTCTTCCGTATCTGGCCCTATAGGTCCGAACAGAAATGTGTCGGCTAGGATTTCATATTCCTCCGCCATGTTAACACCGAACTGATGCCCATGTTCATTAAAGTGTTCGACCAATTCTTGGTGATCCTCGAATGGCACATTCTGCCTTCGCGTGTTATTGTAGGCTATATGAAAACGCAACGAAAGCCTAACCCGATGCCGCAAAAAAATCAATCAAGAGATAATAGCCTCAACGCAGCAAAGGTCCTTGAGGAGTTCAGAAAGTTTGAACACTCTCCCGGCCGAGGAGGAACCTTCAAAATACAATCGCCGTTTGAGGAAGCGGTGAAATCAATTGTTAAGGCCAAGGCAGAACCAAAAAGCGGGAAGAGAAGACAATAAGAATCGCCTCATCCCGCTGGTTCATCAAATTCAATTAGGATTTTAAACCCCAGGGAAACTTTGGAGGTTAGAGACCTAAGCGAATTTAGGCCACCCAAAAAGTACATTGGTGTGGT
>CAZIDA010000348.1:0-4273 GCA_964537865.1 uncultured Acidobacteriota bacterium | reverse complement strand
GACGCGTCTTCCAGCCCAGGGTTGTCCGCCCGCTCTTGGGCGGACTACCCTGGGTCTGAATCGCCACCAACGGCCCAACCCTGAAAGGGTTGTGTCCAACGACCGCGCCTATTTTCGGGGCATAGACGTTGAACCTGCAACGAGTCTCATTAATCGAAGTTCTCAGAATCTCGAAGCAGGACAAAAATCATTTCGCCGAGAACGCGCGAGAAACGGCGCTGAAATCTATG
This sequence comes from uncultured Acidobacteriota bacterium, assembly GCA_964537865.1. Taxonomy (GTDB): domain Bacteria; phylum Acidobacteriota; class Terriglobia; order JAIQFV01; family JAIQFV01; genus CAZIDA01. The sequence goes on along the minus strand of CAZIDA010000348.1, from coordinate 4,043 downwards.
ACCTTTACGATCCAGATTGAGGGCCGATTGACTGAAGTGCGGCAACGACCTCTTGGCAACGCAATCGTTGCATGCAACAGATGCAACCCCATCACGCTTCGTCGCGATTTCGAATTAGCCCGCGAATGCCCAATAAAATAAGCGTCTTGTGAGTCTTCTCTTCGTAGAAAGTTTCCGTCGTGTTGGCATACCTCATGCATTATTAAACGCTGAGCGACGGGAAGTATCTCTCTGAGCCGCCCGATTCCTGATCTCGCTCAAGATTCCGCCGCTAACAGCGAGTGTTGATTCTTGGAGCGGCCTGGGGCCGCAACCAAATGGTGCTCATGGTTACGAGGTTGCGACCTGAGATTCTTGTCAGCAAAGCAAGATTTTCGAAGCTCGCTAAACAGAGGAGCGGCAGGAGAAAGGGGGAGGCGATGGTTACGATCACCCACAATCCACATGCAGCGGCAGCCGCGAGCGAATCGCGGAGCAGCGCGCCAGAAACCGGCAGTTGGCTGCGATCGTTCACCGACAAGACCGGCGCGCGCTCGACGGTTCGCTCTTTCCGCCCGCAGGATATGAGGGGCCTGCTGGAAATGTATTTCCAATTTGAGCCGAAGCAAATGGCGCAGCGACTTCCCCCTCGAACGGAAGAGCAAATCACCCGATGGATTCAATGCCTGACTCAGGACGGAGAAAACTTCGTGGCTCTCTCAGGCCGCCACATCGTGGGGCACACGGTGCTGTGCAATTTGCAGGACGGGCGCGCCGAGCTGGCCATTTTCGTTCATCAGGATTTTCAGAATCGCGGCATCGGGACGCAGTTGATTCAAATGGCCAAGCGCGCCGCAACCAGCGTCGGCTATCACCAGATTTGGATTTCCGTGGAATCCTCGAATCTGAAAGCCATTCACGTCTTTCTCAAGAACGGATTCCAATTTACGGGAAGCTTTGATACCGAGAGCGAAATGATTCTGGATTTGAGTTCCCCTGGAAAGCTGAGCGAGAAATGACCTTGTCGAACGCTTCAATCCAACTCCCCTTTTTGGATGAGCGGGGTTTCTGCAACGTGCTGATGTCGGCGATCGGCGGCGATGGCGCGAACATGGCCGCGAAGCTTCTTTTCAAAGTGTGCGTCAAGAATCTGGATCTCGATGGCGCCTACGACGCCAAATACGGCAGCGAGAAAAAAGGCACACCGACGGATGTCTCGCTGCGACTCTGTTATTTTGGAACTCCCGTTCGCGAAAGCGGGCCGACGAATCGTCCTCACATCCTTTGCGTGTTCCGTGAAAGTTTGATCCGGCCGCTGGCTTTGAATCGCGGCCTACAGAAGGACGCCTTCGTCATTGTGAACACGCGCCGCGCACCCGAGGAAATTCGTGACGAGATGAGATTGCACAGCGGGACCATTTATTGCTTTGACGCCACACGCATCGCGCTCGAAACCGGTTCTCGGCTGAATGTTCCCATCTTGGTCTTGCTCGGAAAATTGCTGCAGATTCCTTTGGAGGTTCTTCGAAAGGCGGTGGCCGACACCTGGCCTCGCGCCAGCGAAGCGAACTTGCAGGCCTTTGATCGCTCACTGGAAAGTTTCGTCCCCAAGCACTTCGAGGGAGATGGGCATTATCCATTGGTAGCCGCTATGGAGCCTCGCGGGAAGATCGGCTACATGAACATGAAAGACGGCGGGGCCATTGACGCCACGACGCATCTCAGTCTCGCTTCGGCTGGACCCAGCGCCAGCATTACACCGGTCCCAGAATTTCATGCTGAAATCTGCACGCACTGCGGGCTGTGTATGTTGGTGTGCTCCGATCCCGGCGCCATTGTGTGGGACGACAAGAAGATGATTGCCATCGACGCCGTGTACTGCAAAGGCTGTCAGCGCTGCGTCGAAATCTGTCCGGATACGAAGAAGGGCAGAGCGCTGACGGCGCCGCAAGAAGTGGCGGCGGCGTGAGGAGATTGAATCCGACTCGCTTCCAGGTTGATAGACACCACGTTTTGCTGACCGGCTCAACAGACTGGAATCAAGGACGCGAACATGCCATTGGATACGTTGATCGACAAAAACCCCGACACGAAGCCGGTAGGAACCGTGAAGCAAACGATGTTCATCGGCAACGGAAATGAAGTCGCCGCGAAGGCGATTGTCGACATTGGTTACGACGGCGAGGGGTATTACCCCATCACTCCGTCGAGCGAAGTCGGGGAGATGGTGAGCAAGGCCATCGCCGAAGGTCAAGCCGACATGTCGTTCGTGGTCGGCACCAGCGAACTGGCGGCTATTTCCGTGGTCACCGGGATGGCGATTGCCGGAGGCCGCGCGGTGGATGTGACTTCATCGCAAGGCCTCATGTTGAAGGCGGAAGAAATGCCGGCGATCAGCGGCTTGGGATTGCCGGTGGTTTTGAACTTGGCCACTCGCGACATCAACGCGCCCCTCAACATCAAGAACGGGCACAGCGATTTGATGGCCTCGCTCGGCTGGGGCTGGCTCATCTTCTGCGCGCCCACGGTCCAAGCCGTGTACGACTTGAATATCATGGCCATCAAAGTCGCGGAGGCCGTCAACCTTCCGGCTATCGTCGCCTACGACGGATTTCACACCAGCCACGCCAATCGACGCATTCAAGTTTTCGAAAATCAGCAAGACGTGCGCGCGTTCGTCGGCCCGACTCCCAAGCGCCTGACGCTGCTGGACGTGGAGCATCCGCATACGTTCGGACCTTACATGAACGACGATCTGATCAACACCAAGGTGCAGTTGGATGAAAGGTTCAAGAAGGCCTACGATCTTCTTCCGGAAATCTTCGGAAAGTTCCATCAACTCACCGGCAGAAAATACGATTTTGTCGAGGTGTATGGCGACCCGGACGCTGAAGCCGGTCTGTTCATTTTGAATTCCGCCGGCGAGGCGGCCAAGCTGTCGGTCGACAAAAAGCGCGCTGAGAGCGAGAAGGTGAAAGTGATTGTCCCCACCGTGTTGCGCCCTTGGCCGGAAGTCGAGATGCGGGAAGCCATCGGCAGCACGCCTCGCGTGGTGGTTGCCGAGCGCGCTTCGCAATACGGCGCCGGCAATTACTTGGCCAACGAGCTCGGCGCCACGCTGCAGCGAGCCGGCCAATCAAATCTGCTGATCAGTCGAGTGTACGGCATCGGCGGTCTCAACTTTCGTCCCGAAGACGGCGAGGAATTGCTTTCACTGGCATTGAATTATCCGCACGTGAACGAGGATGAACGGAAACTCCGCGGATATTACGGAGCGTGGCCGGGAGATCCGTTTATGGATCCTCCGCAAATCTTTACTCCGCTGACGGCGCAGGAGACCACCCTCAACGCCGGGCAAACCAAGATCGATTTCAAAACGCTTTCGCAAATGCCGACGCGCATCGCAAAGCACTCGGCTTGTCCGGGCTGCGGGGCCTTTGCCAATCTGAATCTCTTTCTGCGCGGCATCGACGGCCATGTCGTGTTTCTTTTCAACACGGGTTGCGGAATGGTTGTGACCACCGGATTCCCGTACACGAGTTTCAAGGAGCCTTACTTTCACAATCTCTTTCACAACGGCGCCTCGACGGCCACCGGTGTTGTGGAAATGTACCATCGCTTCCGCGCCCAAGGAAAAATCAAGGAGGAGATTACTTTCATTGTCGTCTCGGGCGATGGCGGAGACGACATTGGAATGGATCAAGTGATCGGCTCCGCGCTGCGCAACGATCCCTTCATCATGCTGGAGTACGACAACAAGGGATACATGAACACCGGCGGGCAGCTTTGCTACACGGGCTTCAAGGGCGAGAAGTACACCAACGCGCCCGTGGGCAAAGTGGGGCGAGGAAAGCAGCAACACAACAAGGACATCATCGAAATCCTTCGGGGGACGAACGCGCCGTACTTGTTTACTGCGGCGGAGTCGAATGCCCGCGACATGATCGCGAAAGCTCGCAAGGCCCAAGCGATGGTTCGGGCCGGCAACTTCGCTTTTGGAAAACTCTTTTCCGTCTGCCCGCTGAACTGGGGCGCTGACGAATCTCAAGGCAACGAAATCGTCG
>CAZIDA010000347.1:0-4284 GCA_964537865.1 uncultured Acidobacteriota bacterium | reverse complement strand
GGCGACGCAGATTATTTTGGACAGCGGACAGGTTTGTCGAATGATTTCTTCTCATATGGGATCAAGCGCTCTGTGTGGAAAGATGTGCTGTTGTAAAGGCCAGCGGTGTCCGCGCGGCGCTCATTCCATGGCGCCGAGTCATTCATCGAAGAACTCAGAGAGCAAGACTCCATTTCAGATTCAGAAGAAAGCGCCCTTGGAGCGCCATCTGGCAAGCTGCGACCCTCAACCAGAATTGACGCTCAGTATTACGTTTCGGCGGCTTGTCGTACGGACGAATTTCGTCCTCTCCCTCCCTGAAGTCGCTCGTGTGGAAATTCAAGAAGAGAAACCCATCCCGCTCCAGGGTTCTCTTCTCACCCCGTTCCACCCTCCGCGGTTCGCTTAAATGAGAAACTAAACAAACCGAATCACTCTACTGCCTGTTTGTGGCGGTCTTTGGAAAAAGCCATTCTCGCCTGCCCCGTGGCCCGATGAACGATGCCGGCCTCGGATCAGGGATCAATCCTCAAGAGCAAACCAAAGCTCTTTGCGGATCTCGCTTCAATCGCGGCGTCGAAGCAAGCATTCGACAAGAAACAAGGCGCGCGCTTGAAGGGCTTTATTCCACGTTTGATCGCGTGTCTCCTCAAGAGGCGGCGCATTGCGGTCTCGCGGGACAAAATGCTGAAGGGGGCGCTTGGTAATCGCGATTGGAGAGAATTAAGGAAGAACTCAAGTTCAAAGTGGAGCGGAGAGATTTCAGGAGGGCACGACAATTCGTTTCCCCGTTGAAAGGTGAAGGCGACCGCCGAATTCTCAAATGAGTTTTTTGACCGCAGCAGAAGGTGAATTGTTCGGAGCATGAATGTGATTGTTTGAAAGTGAGGGTGAAGCACTGGTAGTAGGAATTCATTCGAACTCTGGAATCCTAGTTAGGTGTTCAAGGATGGAAAGAATGCAAAGCAACAAACTCGTGGCTGTTTTTATGACCTGGAAGGGAAGAAATCTTGGTGAGGAGCGTCGGCCGACCCGGAGAACTCCGGGTGGGCGGGCGGTCCTGCCGGCTTTTGAATACGCAATCCATCTGACAAACGTGTGTGGTGTCAGAACCATTTTGAAAGGGGGCCTGAATGCCTAGTTACGTTAATCCTGAAAAGTGTGACGGCTGCAAGGCGCTGGACAAGACGGCGTGCCAGTACATCTGTCCGAACGACCTCATGGTCTTGGATAAGGAAAAGATGAAGGCATACAACCGTGACGTGTCCATGTGCTGGGAGTGCTACAACTGCGTCAAGATCTGTCCGACGCAGGCCATTGAAGTGCGCGGCTATGCGGACTTCGTTCCCATGGGCGCCACGGTGACGCCTTTGCGCTCCACCGATTCCATCATGTGGACGGTGAAGTTCCGCAATGGAACTTTGAAGCGGTTTAAGTTCCCCATCCGCACGACGGCGGAAGGCGCCGCGGCGCCGGATGGCGGGTTTAAGTCCGCGGCCAAGTTGAATGATGCGGTGTTGTTCACCGAACCGGAATCACTCGGTTTGCCGGAAGTGTTCAGTTTGGAGAAGGAGGCCGCCCATGTCTAATTTTGAGACAGTCACAGTGGAGACCGATCTGCTGATTCTCGGCGGCGGCATGGCGGCTTGCGGCGCAGCGGTGGAAGCGGCGCATTGGGCCAAAGAAAACGGCCTGAAAGTCGCGCTTGTGGACAAGGCGGCGGTGGATCGTTCGGGCGCCGTGGCCATGGGCCTCTCCGCGATCAATCAGTACGTCGGTTTGAAGGACGGCGCCAATTCCGTGAGGGACTACGTGGATTACGTGCGCAACGATTTGATGGGGATCACCCGCGAGGATCTGGTCGCCAACATCGCCCGCCACGTCGATTCCACCGTTCACCTTTTCGAGAAGTGGGGTCTTCCGATTTGGAAAGATGAGAAAGGCAACTACGTTCACGAAGGCCGTTGGCAGCTCATGATCAACGGCGAGTCGTACAAAGTCGTCGTGGCGGAAGCGGCCAAGAACGCGCTGTTGCAGAACGGCGTGGGCGAAATCTATGAACGCATCTTTATTGTCGGACCGTTGATGGACGGCGATCGTTGCGTCGGCGCCGTCGGTTTTTCGGTTCGGGAAAACAAGTTTTATGTGTTCAAAGCCAAAGCCACGCTCGTCGCGATGGGCGGCGCGGTCCACGTCTTCAAACCGCGCAGTTCCGGCGAAGGCATGGGGCGCGCGTGGTATCCACCATGGAACTCCGGTTCTTCCGCTTACTTCACTTTGAAGGCCGGGGCCGAGATGACGTGTCAGGAAGTGCGTTTCATCCCGGTGCGCTTCAAGGACGCTTATGGACCGGTGGGCGCGTGGTTCTTGCTCTTCAAGTCGCGCGCGACCAACGCCATGGGCGGCGACTACATGGTGGAACGCCGTCCGGAACTCGAAAACTGGGGACCGTACGGACGCGTGAAACCGGTGCCCGCGAATCTCCGCAACTACCTCGGCATGCTCGACGTGATGGAAGGCAAGGGGCCCATCAGCATGCGCACGGAGGAGGCCATCCAGAAAATCGCCGACGTCTACAAGGACGATCCCAAAGCCTACAAGAAAAAGATGAAGGACTTGGAATCGGAAGCGTGGGAAGACTTTTTGGATATGACCATTTCTCAGGCCATTCTGTGGGCCGGGTCAAACGTGCAGCCGGAAGAGAAGAGCTCTGAAATCGCCGCCGCCGAGCCGTACTTCATCGGCTCGCACTCCGGCGCTTCCGGCGCATGGGTGAGCGGTCCCGAAGACCTCCAGACGACGGACAGCAAGAACAATTACTTCTGGGGGTACCCCAACATGTCGACCGTGAAGGGCCTGTTCTGCGCGGGCGACGCATCGGGCGCTTCCAGCCACAAGTTCTCCTCCGGTTCGTGCACGGAAGGACGCATCGCCGCGAAGGCGGCCGTGAAGTTCATCGTCGAGAACCAGGAAGCTCCGAAGATGGATGCCGCGGCGGTCAACGCCCTGGTGCAGGAAGTGCTTCAACCGTTGGAGACCTATGAAGTGAACAAAGGCTTGACCACGGATCCGGAGATCAACCCGAATTACATCAAGCCGCGCATGTTCATGTTCCGTCTGCAGAAAATCATGGATGAGTACGCGGGCGGCGTGACGGCGCAGTTCACCACCAACCAAGCGCAGCTCGAACGCGCCTTGGAGTTGCTGGGACTCCTCAAGGAAGATTCCAAGAAGCTGGCCGCTTCCAACCTGCATGAACTCATGCGTTGCTGGGAGAACGTTCACCGCATGTGGCAGGCGGAGGCGCACGTCCGCACCATGCTCTTCCGCGAGGAGACGCGTTGGCCCGGGTACTACTTCCGGTCCGACAAGCCGAAGATGGACGAAGAGAATTGGCATGTGTTCGCCAACTGCCGGTTCGATCCGAAGAGTGGCGATTGGCAGATGCAGAAACGTCCCATCGTCCCAGTGTTCAAGTAGGACCGTTGCGAGGTCCTTGATATCTGAAGACCTCACGTCGGATGTTTGGAGGTTCCCGCCCACAGCGGGACCCTCCCCTTTAAGAGGGAACATGAAAGACCCCGTGCAAGTCCACTGTCCCCATTGCGGGCACGCCATGGCGCGATGGGCCAATCCTTCTTGGACGAGTTGGAGCGGAGAATTTCAGTTTGTGTGCTTCAACGACGACTGCCCCTATTTCGTCCGGGGATGGGGTTGGATGAACGCTCAGTTTAACGTCAAAGCTTCCTACCGTTGGCGATTCGATCCCGAGACCGGAGACAGCGGTCCGCTTCCGGTGTGGTCGAAGGACGCCTTGAAGAACCACATTCTCATCGAGGAGTTGGCTCATGCCTGACGACGACATCAGTTGCAAATCGATTCTGCAAGATTTTCCGCGGCTGGGACCGGACGATCGCCTCGAATTCCAATGCGGTCGCCATTTGGATTGTTTCACCCAATGCTGCCACGACGTCTCCATCGTCCTCACTCCCTACGACGTCCTCCGCATGAAGAACGCGCTGCAGATGGACTCCAGCGAATTTTTGCGGAAGCACACGATCGTGGCTTACACGCGTGAACAGAAATTGCCGATCGTGATTTTGAAAATGGATGCGGAGAGCAAGAACTGCAATTTCGTCACGCCGAACGGATGCAGCCTCTACGCGCATCGTCCCTGGGCATGCCGCATGTACCCGCTCGGGATGGCGGAGCCGCAACATCCCAGCCCGGACGATCATAAATTCTATTTTGTCCTGCGCGAGGCGCTGTGTCACGGCCATCAGCCGGGAAACGGCAAGACCATTC
>CAZIDA010000346.1:0-4296 GCA_964537865.1 uncultured Acidobacteriota bacterium | reverse complement strand
CAATTTCCTCTTGACAATTTTTCATTTCAGTAATCAAATAATCGATTGAATACTATATGACGACTCGCCCACCCCTCAAGAAAGCCATCTACGAGCAGATCGCCCGCGTGGGCAAAGCGACGGCCAGTCCGCCCCGGCTGGAATTGCTCGACCTCCTGTGCCAGGGGCCGCACACGGTGGAGCGACTGGCCCGCGAATCCGGCTTCAGTATGGCCAACACCTCCCAGCATTTGCGGGTGCTGCACGGCGCCCGCTTGGTGGAGGCCGAAAAAGAAGGCTTGTTCGTGAGGTACCGTCTGGCCGACCCGGCGGTGTGCGAGTTCTTCCGAGCGCTGCGAGCGCTGGCCGAAAACCGCCTCGCCGAGATCGACTCCCTGGTGCGGCAGTTCCAGGAAGGCCGTGAATCCTTGGAGCCGGTGGAGCGCAAGGCCCTGTTGCGGCGCATTCGCCGGGCCGAAGTGACCGTTCTCGATGTGCGTCCCCCGGAGGAATATCGCGCCGGACACATCGCCGGCGCCGTCTCCGTGCCGCTCAAGGATCTCAAGTCCCGCCTTTCGAAGTTGCCGCGCCATCAAGAGATCGTGGCCTATTGCCGAGGCCCTTACTGCCTTCTGGCCGTGGAGGCGGTCCGGCTTTTGAAGGCCAAAGGATTTCGAGCTCGGCGGCTCAAAGATGGCGTTCCCGAATGGCGCGCCCAGGGATTGCCGGTGGCCATCGGCGAAAGCCCCCGATGAATCGAGGGGCGTTTCCGGAGATGTCTCTCACGACGTGAATCGACCGGGGATGAAAATTCATGAGTGAAGCAAGAAAGAAAGTGGTGGTCATCGGCGGTTCCTTTGGCGGCGTGAACGCGGCCTATGAGCTTCGCCGGCAATTGGGCAAGAGCGTCGAGATTACCCTCATCTCCAAAGAGCGCGAATTCACTTTCACGCCGTCGCTGCCCTGGGTGATTTTGGGGTGGCGCGACGCCGCGGCTCTTCAGGTTCCCCTGGAAACGCCGCTTCGGCGCCGCGCAATTCGTTTCGTGGAAGGAGAAGTGAAGGAGTTGGACCCGCGACAATGCGAGGTTCGAACCGCTTCGAACCGGTACCCGTATGATCTGTTGCTGATCGCCTCCGGCGCGGAACTTGACTACCCGGCGGTTCCTGGTTTGGGGCCGGAGGAGGGGGTCACGCATTCCACTTTTTCCGCGGCCGAAGCGTCTGAAGCGCGCCGAGCGCTGGCGGCGGTGTTGGCGCGCGGCCAGGGGCGCATCGTCATCGGCGCCGCGGCCGGCGCCAGTTGCATCGGCCCGGCCTATGAGATTGTCATGATGATCGACACCGTGCTGAAAAAGGCCAGAAAGCGGCACCGCTTCTCACTGACGTTCCTCACCCCGGAACCCTTCCTGGGGCATTTTGGAGTGGGAGGCATTGGAAAATCGCCGCGCATGATTCAGGATGAGTTCGCCGAACGTCACATCGATTCCGTCGTCAACGCCAAAATTGCGGAAGCCCGAGCGGAGGGCCTCATCCTGAGCGATGGATCCAAACACCCCTTCGATTTCTCTCTGGTGATCCCGGCATTTCTCGGCAGCCCGTTTGTCCGTGGGGTTGAAGGTCTCGGCAATGCCAAAGGGTTTGTAACGGTGACGCCGCAGTTGGCCAGTCAGAAGTTCGCCAACATTTACGCGGCGGGCGTGGCGGTCGCCATCGCGCCTCCTCGCCCGACGCTCGTTCCAGTCGCCGTGCCGAAAACCGGGCACATGACTGAGTTGATGGCGCGCGCCGCAGCGCGGAATATCGCGGCTGACCTTCGGGGCGGCGCGAAGATCGAAGGTCTGTCGTTGCCCGCAACCTGCATCAGCGATGCCGGGGACACAGCGTTCTACCTGTCCGCCGATCCCTTCCTCCCTCCCCGCAACAAAGTGGTCGCCAAACGAGGCAAGTGGGCCAGATATCTGAAAATATCGTTTGAGCGCTACTACCTTTCCCGCCTCCGGCATGACCTGCCCCCTTTGCATTTCGGCTGGTAAACGCGCTCAAAAAAACATAGGAGCAAATGAAATGAAGTATCTCATCATTCTTAACGATGCGCCTTATGGTTCAGAGCGCAGTTACAACGGTCTTCGTCTGGCAAGCGCGCTCGCAAAACAGCAAGGCGTCAGCGTATCGGTGTTTCTGATGGGCGATGCCGCGAGTTGCGCGGTCGCCGGCCAAGTCACTCCGAACGGATATTACAACATCGAGCGCATACTCAAGGGCCTCTCCGCGAAAGGCGCGAGAATCGGCATCCGCGGCGCGTGCATGGACGCGCGGGGGATCAAACAGGAGGCGATCACCGAAGGAACCCAGCGAAGCACCCTGGATGAATTGACTGCCTGGACCGTAGAAGCCGACAAGGCGCTGGCGTTTTGATCCCAGAACCGAGTCGGCGCAAACCACCGAGACCCGCGCCATGAGGGTGATCCCATCCTTTCGAACAAATCGTTGAGGAGTGTGGTCTCCTGTAGCGACCATGTGGGACTGCCCTGAAAGGGCAACGTTGAATAGCCCAGGGCAGCGCCCTGGGAACCCCGATCCCGCCGGTGAATCAGAATCCTGAAAGGATTCTCTAACCTCACTTCGGTGCGCATTTGCCGCGTCGAGCGCAAGCGGAATCAAATCTTGGCGAGAATCAGCCCACGCAATTCGCGGCCAATGGCGGCTGAGCTACCCATGCAGGAGTCGGTTAGAGAACTCTTTCAGAGTTCATAATCAATCTCTCGTCGGTGAAATGTGGAAACCCCAGGGCGTTGCCCTGGGCTTTTGAAGACTGCCCTTTCAGGGCACAGTTCCTCGATTGGTGTGGCTGCTGCATCCAGCGGCACGAGAACATTTTGCCTACGGCACGATCCTCTACCGCCAAGGCACAGAGCGGCCTGGAGCCGCAACCCAAACGCCTGCTCTGGCAGCCCCGGCGGCTTTCTTACGCCGGGGTTCTTGCGCGCGTTTACAGAAAATCCCCCGGCCCATAATCCGCCACGGAGGAGGCCGGAGCTACCCCGCCAAATTCCTGTCAGGAAAACACGATTTTGCAGACTTGCTGCACAGGGTGCCCGGGGCCGCAATTCTCCGTGGAGATCACTCAAGGGAATGAAAATGGTTGGTATCGGCCCCGATGCATCGCGGCCGGCTACCAGATCATACCCACCGACCCTTCAACTTTTCTTGAGTCCCCACGAGGCCGGTTGAATCTATAGCCATATTGTTGAGGTCTCGCTTTAGGCCCACCTTGAAGGAGCGCGAAGAGGCATGCGGAAGAATTCCTTGATGATCTACGGGTTAATCACTCCAGCAATCCTACTCGCGGCGTTGAGTATGCCGTGCCGCCTATCCGCGCAATGTGGCTCCTCCGCGTCGTCGTGCAAGAGCTGTCATGAAACGCAGCGGCAGGATCCGGTGAACACAAAAGGGATTTGGCACACGCAGCATGCCTTTGGCGACTTTTGTGAATTTTGTCACGCGGGTAACGTAAAAGCCAAAGATAAAGACGCGGCGCACGCCGGGTCGATCCTGAATCCGCTCGGCGATGTCAAAGGCAGTTGTCAATCGTGCCATCCGAACGACTTTATGCAGCGCGCTCAAAAGTACGCCGCAGCGCTTGGGGTCACGATTAGCGCGCCCGTTTTCCACACGTCCGGCCCGGGCGGCGCTACTACTTCTTCCGCGACCGCATCGACCCCTTGTGGTCCCGCTGCGCCGACCAGCGGCGCCCTCATCGACCTCAACAAGATATACGCCAGAGGACTCAATCCCACTCCGCCGATTAATATTGGAAATGTGGTCCTCAGCCTATTGATTGTCGGAACACTGGCCTTGTTGGGCGGGCTGATATGGCATTACGAAAGACCCCTCCCGCGCATCGTTGCCTACGTCAGGCAAGCGCTCGAGATGCCCGCGGCCGCAACGCCGGAAGAGGCGTTGTCGGCTTTGCCCGCGAACATCTCTTCGCGTCCGGAAGTCGGCGCTGCGCTGCGCGCGCTTGCCGCGAGCGATGCGGCCACGATTCGAGCCGTGACGGACCTGCTCACCGATCGCGAGAAGGGTGCGCGGATTCTGAAGGCGTTGAGCCATGTGGATTTGGCCCCGTTGGCGGCGCTCCGTGAAAGCGATCAAAAGGCATTGGAGACGCTGCTGGCTTTGGCAAAAGAGATGAACGTTCAGGGGGCTTGACCATTGCAGAAGGAGGAGTTCGTGACCCGTTCTACTGACTTTGGATTACCGACGAGGTGAAACCGTGATTGCCTTCTTGAAGCGAAAAGAGTGGTCCCCCTAT
>CAZIDA010000345.1:0-4316 GCA_964537865.1 uncultured Acidobacteriota bacterium | reverse complement strand
CCGCTGAGCGTCCAGTTGTCAAATACCCATCCTACCGCTTTGTGATTCAGCCGCGTGCTGAGCTTGGGCAGATCGTAGGAGTAATTCACGACCAGCACATGAGTTCGATCCTGAGCCAAAGGTCCGTAGTTCCAGGCTCGCGGGCTGAAGTATCCGCTGATGGAATCGTACTCGCTGCTTTCCACCCCCAATGTCTTCGAAAAAGTATAAGCAGCGCCGAACTGCAGACCGTTCGAGTAGCGATGTTCGACCTTCACTTGCAGGGCGTTGTAGTTGGAAGTGCCGCTGAATTCCTGCAAGGTGATGGCGCCATCACCTTGATAGGGACGCAAGAAATTATCGGGAAGAGAGACACCGGTGGTCGAGTCCACATTCTTGGGATCGAAATGGGCGCCGATGGGAATATTATTGATCGGACGATTCACCCACAAATGCCGCGAGACGGCCCCGACGTAAGAAATGTCGAACGTCGTATTGCGGAAGAGATGCTGGATTCCAATGCTGAAGTTGGCGGTCGACGGCGTCTTCGCTTCACCGGTAAAGATCGTCAATCCCGAAGGGGCCAGCGAACCGCTGGTTTGATTAAAGGTGCTGAGATTGCCGAAATACAAGGTCGGCGTATACGCGACGGGCGGCCCGCCGGAAGAGTAAACGGTCGGAAGGATATTGGGGCGATCTTTGAACAACCCGATGCCGGCGTGGATCGCCGTCGTCCCGTTGCCAAAGACATCCCACGCAATCCCGAGTCGCGGGCCGAGACTCAGCCCTGGCGTGGTGACTAGGCCGCTCGGATAGCCGTTGGCGCCGGCCACCGCCATTCCGTTGGCGGTGTTTCCGGAATTGGGAACGAAAAATCCAATCAGCACCGGGGGGAGATAGGCGCCGGTGAGCGGGTTCAAAGCCGATCGCGCGCCCGTTGCGGGATTGATCGCCGGACGATAGAGGACCGGTGATTTTGTGGGGTCGTAAAGGCTCGGATCGAAGGTGGACATCACGCCGTTGTTGTCGGTCACCGGTGGCAAATGATAGAAGCGCATCCCAAAATCCAGCGTCAGCCGGCTCGTCACTCGCCAGTTATCCTGCACATACCACTCCGTGTTCCAGAACCACCAATCTCCGTTCAACTGCTTCGTCGCTTCTGTGTAGGAATAGAAGTTTCCCAACAACGCATTGGCGAAGGCGTTGCCCGAATCATACGGATTGAGGGTGCTGCGCGCGAAGTTGAACGCGCCGCGATAACTGAGCCACACGGGCGAGAGCTTGCCGGTGTGCTCGACGTAAATGCCGGCCTTGAGATTGTGCGATCCCCAAGTTTTGCTGACATTGTCGGCAAAAATCCAAGCGTCGTTGGAATTGAAATAAGGGAATGGCCCCATCAAACTGGCGTTCACGGGACTCGGCGGATACGGGCCGGATCCAAAAGAGATGTTGGGGATGTAGGCGGTGTTTCCAAACCATTCCGGAATGTTCCCCATCTTGGTCCGGCTGGCCAGCGAAGGATCTTCCAAGTCCGCGTATAATTCGTTGTAACTCTTTCCAAAATTGAATTCGTTGATCAGCGTGGGCGAGAACACTTTGGTGATGTGGAGCGCGTAGCCATGGCCCGGCTGCCCGAATTTCACGGGAGAGAGCAGATAATTGATGCTTCCGTTGACCCAACTGCCCCACGGCGTGTCCTGTTGGTCGTTGGTGTTGGAAAAACGAAAGTACGCGGAGAGGGTGGGCGTCAAGTTGGCGTCGAGACGGAACATATCGGCGCGTCGCGGATAATTGCCGCTGTAAGTGGACCGATAGTTTCGACTGTAGACGTAACGCGGGTCCGGGTCCGTGTAATTGGGAGTCGGGAAAAAGTTCAGGATGGATTGCCCTAAGGAATTGATTTGACCGGGCGGGATGACATTTCCGGAGAACGGTTGACCGGTGAGCGGATTCTTGACGATGATCAATTTCCCGTTCGCGTCATAGCTCTTGGAAAAGTCGCCTGTACGTTCCAGCGCGGTGGGGACCGTCGCAAACCGCGTCGGGAAATTCACTCGCGTTCCGACAAATTCCTCCGACCAAAAGAAGAACAATTTGTCTTTCTTGGTGTTGAATTTTTCGGGAATGTACACGGGCCCGCCGATCGTGTATCCGGTGATTCGATATCGGTAGGGAGCCTTGGACGTTCCGGTCTTGTTGTTGAGCCAACTGTTGGCGTTCAGACCTTCATGGCGATAGTAATCATAGGCCGAGCCGTGGAACTGCTGCGATCCGCTCTTGGTGATCACGGTGATGACGCCTCCGCTGCCGCGACCGAATTCCGCCTGATAATTGGAGGTCAGCACTTTGACCTCAGCAATCGAATCCATGCTCGGCTCAAAATGCACCGTTTGATTGGAGCCACTGTCCATATCCACGATGCCATCCACGGTGAAGTTTTTGGCGCTGTCTCGACTGCCGTTGATAAAAGTGTTCTGGAGTGACTCCGGGGCAATCGCATCGCGCCGCAAAGCCCCGCCGTCAACGACGCCCGGGATCGTCGCCAGGAGACCGAAGAAATCTCGGCCCTTCAGGGCCAGACGATCCAATTGATCGCTGGTTACCGTCCCGGATTTTTCGGCGCTGGCCAGTTGGACCGGCGTCGCTTCCGCTGTGACCACCACGGATTGCTGAACGGCGCCCATCGTCAACTTCAGATCACCCAACGAGCGAATCTCATTGGCGGTGACCTGAATGTCTTTGATTTCGAGTCTCTGCATTCCAGAAGCAGTGACCGTGAGTGTGTAGGCGCCGGCAAGGATGTTGGGAAAACTGAACACCCCATCTTGCTGTGACTGGGCGGTGAGCGACGCCCCCGTGGCTTGATTGGTGAGTGTGCAGGTGGCGTTGGGGACCGCCGCCCCGCTGGGATCCAGCAGCACTCCCTTCAGAGAGCTTGAAACGTTCTGGCCCCATGCGCTTGCCGTGATCAGCAGAAGTATCAGGGCAAGCCCGATGATTCTGTATTTCATACTCGCCTCCTTGTGTGTCGACGACGAACGAGGTAGGAATTAAAAGATGAAAAAGGCTCTGATGCCCACCCGCGCCTGCGTGAGTCCGTCACTTCACCAGGTTGAGGATAATCTTGTAGCGGTCGCCTCGCATCACTGAGCGGACAAACTCCGCCGGCTGATCCGGGCCACGGAAGGCGATACGCTCGGCCACCAGACCGGGCGAACCTTCCGGCACCGCTAACAATTCAGCCTCCGCAAGCTCCAACAAGACGGCCCAGTGCGTCTCCTGTGCATGAGTGAACGTGACTCCGTATTTTTTCTCCAGAATCTCGTAGAGCGAGGCGGTTCCAAAATCCTCGCCCATGATGTCGGGAACAAGACTGATGGGGACGTAGGAAGCTTGAATGCCCATGGCCTCGGCATCGGCGTAACGGAGTCGTCGCAAGTGAAAGACCTCTTGGCCCTCTTCCAGCCTTAGCTTCTCGGCGATTTCAGCGTCAGCTTGAGTGACCTCCTTGAAGAGAACCTTCGAGGACGGGCGAAGGCCTCGCTTTCTCATCTCATCAGTGAAGCTCGTGAGTTCTCGTGGACCTTGCTCCACTCTGGGTTCGGCGACAAAAGTCCCCCGACCCTGAACCCGACGAACGACCCCTTCACCGGCCAACTCGCTGAGAGCCTGCCTGACTGTGGATTTGCTTACGGCAAACTGTCGCGCCATCTCATCCTCCGTGGGCAACTGGTCGTTGGGCTTCAGCGTCCCCGCGGAGATTCTCTCCACCATGATGGATTTCAATTGAAAATAGAGCGGCAACGGAGATTGCTTGTCAAGCGTTCTAGACATATAATCCTGTTCCCATAAGCCATTCATACGGTCTTACGGATGACCGGTTTATACAATCAATTTTATAATGTGTCAAGAAATAAATTTCGCCAATTGAGCGACATTGGACTTTGCCGGCTATCCGTTTATGCTCTTTGCCGGGAACTCGACACCCAGAAGATGGAAAGGAACTATTCATGCAGCGACAGAATATTTCGAGTGGCACGCCCTGGGAGCCCATCGTCGGTTACTCGCGGGCGGTTCGCGCCGGTCCATTGATTTACGTTTCTGGAACCACGGCGACGGACGCGCAAGGAAAGATCGTGGGTGTGGGCGACGTGTATCGGCAGACGGCCCAGACGTTGCGGAACATTGAAACCGCCCTGCGTTCGGCCGGCGCCGCCTTGAACGATGTCGTGCGGACGCGCATGTTCGTCCTTCACATCGAAGATTGGGAGAAGGTCGCAAAAGCGCACGGCGAGTTCTTCGGGACGATCCGACCGGCGACCTCCATGATTCAAATC
>CAZIDA010000344.1:0-4317 GCA_964537865.1 uncultured Acidobacteriota bacterium | reverse complement strand
GTGCCTTGTGGGTGCGCGGAAAATAAGGTCAGTCGATTTCCCGAAGAAGGAACTTCAAAAATTTTCGGAATCTCGTCGGGCGAATGGAGCACGAGAGGCGGATTGTGCGTGGTCATCACGGCCTTGGCGCCGGCGGCGAAGAAAGCCTCGGCGATTCGTGAAAGGCCGGTCAAGCCGGCGTGAAGATCCTTCGGGCTCATCCGGTAGTCGATGACCACGCGCCCCCATCGATCCACCGTCACTTCTCCATTGGAATCATCTTTCACTTGCGCGTAAGCGGCGGAGCAATGGGAGTAGTTCCGCATGAGTTGTTGATGCGCCAGGCCGAAGGAAGGCGTCGCCGCAGCCATGATGGTGGGGTGCGCGAAGATTCCTTCCAGCACGAATCCTTGGGGGCGAAACCGATCGACGTAAACGGATTGCGGAATGCCGCGATACGATTTGAGTTCCTCGTCATACACGCCTAAAGCGGCGAAGAGCGGATGCGCAGCGAAGTTCTTGCCGATCAGCCCGCTCGAGTTGGCGATGCCGCTATTCAGCAAGAGCTGCGGAGAATTGACCGCGCCGCCGGCGACGATGAAAAGCTTCGCGGCGATGCGAAAGCGTCTCGGCGGCGGTGAAGAACGCGAGTCGCTTAAAGAAGGATAGAGATTGCGAGGCATGGAGCGTGCCCAACGCGGGTGGTCCACGATGGTCCCGGTGACGTGCGACACGCGGCCTTGGCCGGGGCCGGCGGCGCAAATTTTTTCGACGCGGAATTGAGAATAGATACGCGCGCCCAAGCCGGACGCGATCGGAATCTGCACCGTCATGGGATTGCGCTTGGCGTCGTATGCGCATCCCAGCATGCAGCAACCGCATTGATAGCAATTGACGCGGTCGTGGTGGATGACCTTCGGATTCCATCCCAGCTTTTGCGCGCCGATTTGGAGTTTGCGATTGTTGGCGTTGATTTGATCGTCCGGGATGGGCGTGACCGAAATTTCTTTCTCCATGCGTTCGAAGTGCGGCTCCATGGCGCGGGCGTCGATCTGATCGATGCCAAAGTCTTTCGACCAAGTGGCCAGAACGTCTTCCGGGGCTCGAAAACAGATGCAGTCGTTGACCACCGTCGTTCCGCCGACGCACTTGGCGTGCAGCACGGTCATGGACAGATCTTTGGTAGCGCGACCGCCGCCTTCTTGATACAGCATCGGCATCATGTCCGCTTCGCGCTGATTGAAATCTTTCGACGTGAAGTTGCCGCCTTCTTCGAGGAGGATGACGCTGAATCCGCCTTGCGCCAGCTCTTTGGCAAGCACGCCGCCCGCCGCGCCACTTCCGATGATGCACACGTCAGCGGAATCGGTGAAGCCGTCTTTGACGGTGGTGGGATCAAGATACATAAGTTAAAGGAAAAGTATCAAATGCCAAAGTCCAAGCGCCAAACAATGAAAACCAAACTTCCATTGCCAAGCGCGACAACAATACCGCCGATGGGTCACCCCGTTGTCGCCGTTGCCAGAAAGGGGCCGTCGTATCCGATGTTTTTCCAGGTCGGGTCTTGGGTGTAATAGACCGCCATGCAAAGTCTCTTCAGCGCGAGAAAGCCAGTTCGACGAAATTCCAGGCGGCTTGTGGACCAGGAATTCATCACGGCGTCTTGTTCGCCGGCTGAGAGGGAAGTGAATCGACCCCACTTGAAATCAAAGAAGATTGGAGAGAGTTCGAAGACTTCCAGAAGCATCGCGATTTGATCCGCCACCGGGCGATCCATCGTCGAGAGAAATTCATCCACGCGATGGGCAACGTGCAGTTCGCCCGCCGAAGGGAAACCGTTTCCGCCCGGAATCATGCGCGCGCTGATCGCGGTGAGAATTCTGAATTGATTGGCTGTCAGGAATTTTCTTTCAGTGGCGACGGTGAGAAGAGAGCTCTCTTTCCAGGGAAGGGCCGCGTACACGCGTGCCGCGCTCAACGCCAGCAAACCGAAGGTCGTCTGCTTCAGGAATTTTCGCCTCGAAGCGACTTCAAGCATCAATGCGGGAGGGCTGGATGAGTCCATGAAATTTCGTATCGTTGAATGGAAAACGATTTGGCGATTTTAGCCAGGTTGCTGAGTGATCTGTCGCGCAGACCCGCCGTGGCGGGCCTGCACCGAAAATAGATTTCTGTCGCCCGCCAAGGCGGGCTTGTCAGGATCTTATGGCTTGCCTAACCCCACCCTCACGGATGGGGCTAAAGATCTACCGCCCCGATGGATCGGGGCTGCACTGCCAGACCTTGATATGTGCACGCCCTTGAGTGTCCCGAACCATCGAGGCATGAGCGACTGCTCCGAAAACAGCCGGTGGTTCTCTGCGCAAGCTCGGCTCGCCGCGGCGGAGCGCACGGGCGACTCCGGTCCTGCGGATTCTCTCCTGAAACCTCAGCGCAGCCAGAAGTGCCTGCGCCATTCACGATCGTCGTCATGGTACTGGGGAGCGGGGGAAGCGTCAAGCAAGTTGATGATCCGGGGATCCCGAGATCGACCGAGCGTCTCCGAAAACTCTTGACACCCTCTAACCGTTTGAATATATTGCTTTCGCAATTGGTCTCTTCAATCTATAGCGTTTTTGTCAGGCTCGGAAGGGTTCTTTAAGGCTGTTCGAAGAGAATCCGAAATTCATGGTTGAAGTTTTCTCTGAAATCTTGGCGCCTTCCGAGCGGAGTGAATAGAGCGCTTTTAATTGGTTCACTTTCTTGGTTCACATGGATGAAGAGCGTTGGGACCACCCATTCAAGAGATTTCCCAAAGGACAGGACGGCAGAGCACGTGTCGCTGGATCTCCATTTCGGATGGGACTTCCGGCTTTAGAATGATGCTCTGGAATTTTTGGCGGCTCTTTCAGAATTGACAAACCATCAGCGGTAGACTCGGGAGGAAGCTCATGATCGGCATCACAAAGCGGACGGCTCATTTCCTTTTCGCATTGGTACTTTTCATCGGCAGTATTGCCCCGTTGTTCGGTTCGGGATTCACGTTGTATGACCAAGGAATCCGGGCTATGGGACGGGCCAGCGCCTTCGCGGCGACCGCGGATGATCCTTCGGCGATTTTTTACAACCCCGCGGGCATCGGCCAATTGAAGGGAACGCATTTTACTTCGGCGCTGAGCGTCATCAGCCCGCAAGTGCGGTTTCATCCCAATCCTCAGCTTCCCGGCCCCACGGAGCGCTTCTTCAACACCACTTTGATGACGCCGGATAAGGGATTCGACGGTGAAATCTCCAACAACTTTTTCTTTCCCGGCTCTTTTTACCTGACGCACTCCGTCGGTAGCCGCGTCACGGTGGGATACGGCTTGTACTTTCCGTTCTCGCTGCAGACGGACTTCACGAACTTTCGAAACGATTTCCAACCGCCGGTATTCGTTCAGGGCGGGCAGCGGTACAGCTATCGCTATCCCGGCCGGTTTGCTTCCAGCCGCACCATTCTGAACGTCACCATGCACAATCCCACGGTGGGAATTCAGGTAAACGACAACGTGTTTTTGGGCTTTGGATTTGACATAGCCCACGCGGACGCCACCGTGGAGAAGAGTTTCCTGCAGCCCGACGATCCGGGGACGCTGGCGTTGTCCGGCGCGTTTGCGCAGCAGCTCTTTCCGCAGGACTTTGCCTCCAACCCCGCGGCCGCTGCGCGCGCTGTGGCCGCCCTGTTGCCGGAAGGCCGCTCGCGGCTGAGCGGTGAAGCCACCGACGTCGGAGGAAACGCCGGCATCTTGGTGAAGATTCCACGATTCAATACGAATGTGGCGTTTGCGTATCGCTCCCCGATCACCTTGCACCTCAACGGGACTTCCAACTTTGCGTTCGCTCCGGCAACTGCTTTGACTCCGTATATCGGGGGAGCGTTGGTGCAATTGTTTCCCCCCAGCGTCGGGGCCAGCGCCGTGTTGAAACTGCCGCCCACTTACACCTTCGGCATCATGAATCATTCGCTCAAGAACACGGAGATCGAATTCGACTTCGTGATGCAAGATTATCGAACCATCAAGAATTTCGGGATCAACTTCGCGACGCACACGCTGGCGCTGCAGGATCAGATGATTCCGGTCAGCAATCGTCCGTCGCTGCAATACCGATTTGGCGTGGAGCACAAGGTCGGCGAAACGTTTGCCTACCGCTTCGGCTACTACTACGACCTCAACCCTCTGCCGGCCAAGGACGTGGGAATTCTGCAGCCGGATTCGAACCGTCATGGAATCACGGCCGGCGTAACGCTGCCGGTGCCGCAACTGCTGCCCGGCAAGACGACCATGGACTTGAATTACATGGCGATCATCTTTATGAAGC
>CAZIDA010000343.1:0-4323 GCA_964537865.1 uncultured Acidobacteriota bacterium | reverse complement strand
ATTAGCTGCAGTCTCGTGGGCTCGGAGATGTGTATAAGAGACAGTCTTTGGCTGTCGGCAGGTTTCCTGACTCCGTCACCCGATCAATCGTTCTCGCCTTCCCAAACCCCGTGGGGATCAGTGGCTTTGAACTCGGATGGTGACGTCACAGTGGCGCGACCGTCGCCGATTTTCACGGCGTTCCCGTTTTCGCTCCGCTTCGCGGAGCACCGCACAACCTTGAGAAAGAACTCAGATCGAAGTCACGTTACCAAAATAGGACCGACGGTGTCAAAAGAAGTTTTTGAGGTGCGCGCCGATCTCGCCGGCGCTTTGACTCGAAACATCATTCTATCTCCTTCAACAACCCGTCCCTCCCCGATGGAGCATTCCTTCATACTGCGATGGGCGGTGCTACAGTTCCGATCGTTTAATTAATCGTTTAATTCTTGACGCGTCGTACGATGTTGCGTACGATCGGCGTGAGGTGAACTTCATGACGGTTTTCAAAGCGAGCGATGCCAGAGCAAAGCTCTACCGGTTGATTGATGAGGCGGCTCTTTCTCATCAGCCCGTGCTGATCACCGGCAAGAGAAATAACGCCATCCTTCTGTCTGAAGAAGATTGGCGTTCGATTGAGGAGACGCTTTATCTTTTGTCCGTTCCAGGAATGCGCCAATCCATCGTTAAAGGATTGAAGACGCCCGTTTCCAAATGCGCCAAGGTCATTGAATGGTGAAGTGGCGACTCGTTTACACCCTGCAAGCCCTCAAAGACGCCAAGAAACTCCAGGCGGCCGGCCTTAGAGAAAAAGCCACCGAGCTCCTAAGCATCCTCGAAACAAACCCATTTCAAACTCCGCCTCCCTATACCAACGCGGCGCATTTGAAAGGATGCGAGCACGCCTCGAAGTTGATTGAGCATTTTCGCGCTCGGGAGGATGGGGATTTTGCGCCAGGACAAGATCCGTGAAAGAGCACAGCAGGTCCATCCGCTCGGAGACCGATAAGGATCGAAACCACCGCGCCTTGGCCTCCGGCGTTTCTTCTTTCCAGTCGTGAGAGATTCCTCGATTCATCAAGGTCATTTTATCACATCGCGCGTCAATCCGGCCGAACCACAAAAGCGCGCGTGCAGTTCGTATTTGGCAGTGCGGCGCGGAAATGAGTCATCTCACGCTCTACGGCAAGTCAACCCTTGAATCAGTGTGTTATCCTCGGAATGCCATCATTCATTTCGAAAATCAGGAGAAAGAACCGGAGGAATTGAAATGCCAAAGATGAAAGCTGTTCAAGTCGCTCGCGCGGGCGGCGACTTCGAGTTGGTGGAGCGCGATATCCCGGAGCCGCAGGCGGGCCAAGTCCGCATCAAGGTAGAAGCGTGCGGCATCTGTCACAGCGACCACATCGTGAAAGAAGGATTATGGCCGGGATTGACTTTTCCGCGCGTTCCCGGACACGAAGTGGCCGGGCGCGTCGATAAACTCGGTCCCGGTGTCACAACGTGGAAGGTGGATCAGCGCGTGGGGGTTGGATGGTACGGCGGACATTGCTCCGAATGCGCGTCGTGCCGCGCCGGTGATTTCATCAACTGCCAGCGCGGCGGAATTACCGGTCTTACGTTCGATGGCGGATATGCCGAATACATGCTCTCGCCTCAAGAGGCCTTGGCCCACATTCCCCATGAGATGAGCGCCGTCGAGGCCGGCCCGCTTCTTTGTGCCGGCATCACCACGTTCAATGCCCTGCGAAACAGCGGCGCCCGCAGCGGCGACGTCGTGGCCGTTCAAGGCATCGGCGGCTTGGGACACCTCGCTGTTCAGTTCGCGAGCCGCATGGGATTCCGCACGGTCGCCATCTCGGGCGGCAAAGACAAAGCGGAACTGGCGCGAAAACTCGGCGCGCATCATTACCTCGACGCCGCGACGGTGAATCCGGTGGAAGAATTGCAGAAGCTCGGAGGCGCGCAGGTGATTTTGACGACGGCGCCGAGCGGAAAAGTCATCGCTCCATTGGTGAACGGACTGAAGCCCCGCGGCAAACTGCTGATTGTCGCGGCGGCCGCCGATCCCATCGCCATCAGCGCCCTCACGCTGCTGAGCGGAAAATCGATCGCCGGCTGGCCATCCGGAACCGCCAAAGATTCCGAAGACACCATGGCCTTCAGCGCGCTGCACGGATTGCGCCCGATGATCGAAGCGTTTCCCCTGGAAAAAGTCGCAGAAGCCTACGACCGCATGATCACCAACCGCGCGCGGTTTCGGGTGGTGTTGAAGACTGGGTAGCCGGGATTCGGCGCCACCTGCCGAATCCCGGAGGTCACCCTCATCAAAGGGAGCAGAAGGATAGAAGAAGCAAAAGCAGAAAGCCGCTCGGCAATGTCCCGCGGTTCGGACTTCACGGTCGAGCCACGCGAATTGCGATTCTTCTCCCCATTCCCCGGCCTTATTGAACCTCGCCCCGGTACACTTCCCGACGGTGGCCAATTCGAAGAACCACGACATCGGCGCCGATGATTGCATAAATCGCGCGGTAGTCGCCCCCTCGAAATTTCCTCAGCCCCGCAAACGGACCTTTCAGCAGCGGATAAACTTCCGCGTTCTTGGACAATTCCTTTTCCACACGATCCAGCACGCGACGGGCTTCGGCTTTGGAAAGCTTTTTCAGATCGCGCGTGACGGATTTCTTGTAAAGGATGTTATAGGCCAAGCGACTTCCTCAGATCCTTGCCGGAAACCACCGGATCGGTTTTGTTGTGCAGGCGATCCAGAGCCACCTGCAAATCAGCGTAATCCTCGATGTAGGCTTCGAGCGCCTTCTGAATAATGTACGACCGCGGCCGTTCGGTTTCTTCCGCAATGGCGGAAAGCTGCTCGGCAATCGTTTTCGGCAGCCTGATCGATATTGCTGTACTCATCTGTCACCTCGTGCATGCAGTGTATCACAGCGCAATCTGAATCTGAATCTCTCTGCTTTCATTTGACTGATTCTGTCGAGAGTCTCGTTCTTATTCGGCGGCTTTGCCGCATCATAGCGCGGAAAACCTCTGGTTTTCCGGGGATGATGATTCTCGATTCTTCCCTTTGATTCGACCAGGCTGAGCCTGGTCGAATCAAAACATTCTAAAGGATAAAAGGCTTCGCCTCGGAAAAGCACAGCTTTTCCGCGGGATTATTCGGCGGAGCCGAAGTGGTAATCTGTCGAGAACCGATGACTGGCGAGGTTTTTCGAATCCCGAGATCAGGAAAGCGTCGCGATGAATTCATTCTATCATCCTGCCGCCCTCAGATATCACCGGGATGTTCTGAAGAGCAGAACATCCCGGCTACCCGAACTCTGAGTGTTCGGATCAGATCTGACGGTCTGTGATGATCTTTGGCGATTACGAGGATGGAAATCGGCGGGCTGAATGCAGGACGCTGAGAATTCTGACCAAGTCCCGACGGCTGTCGTAAATAACTCGATAGTTGCCGCGAATGATCTCTCGCGTTTGAACGTCACTTAATTCTGGAACGGTTCGACCGGACAGCGGAAATCTTCTCAAGCGTTCCACGGCTTCAAAGACTTCAGACACAATGGCATCCGCGTAAGACTCCGAATCACGGGCTATGTAAGCATGGATACTCTCAAGGTCTTCGACCGCGGGCTGTGTCCAAACAATTCGGATCATCGCTTAAATCTGCGTTTGACGCTGGCGTGAGGGAGCACGCGCCCCTCGTCGGCCGCTTGTCTTCCTTTGGCAATCTTCATCCGCACATAAAGCTCATACATCGCGTCGGCATAAGACGCGGAAGGAGAAAGCCGCTTGGCGATGTCCCTCAGTTCGGATTTCACGTTTGGAGTCGTCATGGTGAAATTATTTCGTCTTTCACGGAGCCTGTCAATTTGTTTGATGCATTCCAAACGTGATCTTGTCGAAAGCAGTGATGGCTCTCGCTTTTGTCCGCGGCTTTGCCGCACAATCTTGCGGAAAACCTCCGGTTTTCCGGGGAGCGGCGCCTCATTCACTCTCTTTAGTTCGACCAGGCCGAGCTTGGTCGAACCAAAAAACAGAAGGAGCAAAAATCATTCGCCCTGGAAAAGCACAGCTTTTCCGCGCGATGGGTCGGCGCAGCCGAAGGATGTTTGGGTAGCCGGGATTCGGCGCTCCTTGCCGAATCCCGGAAGGCAGCCGTTGTCGAGATGGATTCAATTCTTCCTTCCGCCAAGTCTCCGGGATGTTCCAAAGGGCGGAACATCCCGGCTACCGCAGATCTTTTTCATCGCGCGTCCCCGGCAGCGGGCGTTCCCATTCCCGGCAATCGTTTTTTGCCGGCGAGTTCTTCGCCGGTTTGAAGGATGTTGG
>CAZIDA010000342.1:2613-4338 GCA_964537865.1 uncultured Acidobacteriota bacterium | reverse complement strand
GGGCAGCGTGGCGATGACCGCTGCGTGGGGAGTGATGAAGGTCCCGTCGTATCCCAGCGGCGTTCCCCGGGGAACCGATTTCAGATGCAGGACCCGCGTCTTCAAGGCCATCGCCGGGGCTGTGCCCATGCGGGGCGTCCTCGAATTCGTCGGCTCGTATCCGTACAACGCGATGCCGGCGCGAGCGAGGTCGAAGCGCGCTTCAGGATGGAAAGCGATTCCTGCGCTGTTCGCTAAATGGCGAACAGGAACTTCCAAGCCGGCGGACTGAAAAATCTCGAGAACGCGACTGAAATTCCCGATCTGACTCACGGTTTGTGAAGTCTCCGGCGTTTCCGCCGAAGCCAGATGCGAAAAGACCCCGCACAGTCGAAGGTGATTCCACGTTCCGCGCACCCATTGCTGCGCGATCATCTCCGCCTCTTCCAGAGAAAATCCTAAGCGCCCCATGCCGGTGTCGAATTTCAAATGCGTCAGCGCCGGATGGCGCCGCGAGGCCGCGTGTTGAAGCGCGTTCAACTGCGCCAAAGAGCTGGCCGTTACTTGAATTCGATTCGAAATGACTTGCGCCGCTTGAGGAGGAAAGAACGATCCCAAGATGAGAAGGTGGTGTTTGATTCCGGCGCGCCGCAGCTCCAGCGCTTCTTCCAAGGTGGCGACGCCGAACCATCTCACGCCGTGCGCCGCCAGAAATCGAGAGACCGGCACGGCGCCGTGCCCATAGGCGTTGGCTTTGACGACCGCCATGACTTCGCAGTTTTTTCCCGCGCGGTTTTGGAGCGCTTCGAAATTTTTCTGGATTTGCGGAAGCGACACCTCCGCCCAGGTGGGTCGCGCGTCTTGTGGCAATCGAATCCTCCCGGTGCGGCGGGAAAGCATGGGCGAAATGTTACCACGGTTGGTCGCGCCGACAACGATCAATTCAGCATCACGATCGACTCGTCCGCGAAGCCGATTTCACCGCATTTCTCGCCATTTCCGCTCCGGCTCTTAAATTGACTTCACCTAACCCGTGTGTGATAATCGCCTATTGCCAAAACAGGACTGGCGACACAAACTGAGCGGCATGCATCCAAGGTGGAGCGAGCTTGTTTTAAATCCTACTCATGCCAGGGCATGGGGAGGAAAGAATTGAGGTTATTCAGATTTTTATGAAATTAGTCAGCCATTCAAATCGAATTCGAAAAATGAGTGTTGCAGGGGTGGCGTTTCTTTTAATTTCTTTCGTCCCCGCGCTGCTCGGCGCGGCTCAAGCAGCCCCCAAGGGCAAGGCCAAGAGATCCGAGAGCACGACGACCGCGACTCCATCATCCTCGGCCACCGTTACACCCGATCATGCCTTGAGTTATTACCATTACATGCAAGGCCACATGCTGGAAGAGCAAGGACATTTCCATCAAGCCATCGATGAGTACAAGCTCGCCATCAAGTATGATCCCGCTTCCTCATTCCTCGATTCCGAACTCGCCTCCGCGTATGCCCGCAACGGCGCCATCAAAGATTCCGTCACCGAAGCGGAAGCCGCCATCAAGAAAGATCCGGACAATCTCGATGCGCACCGGCTTTTGGGAAATATTTACCGCTCCCTCTTGGGAGACACGGAATCACCCCAGACGGGCCCCGATTCCATGCTGGAGAAGGCCATCCAACAATATGAGGCGATCGTCCGAATCGAGCCGACTTCCACCGACGATCTGGTGACGCTGGGGCAATTGTATCGCCGCG
>CAZIDA010000342.1:0-2513 GCA_964537865.1 uncultured Acidobacteriota bacterium | reverse complement strand
ATCGAGCCGACTTCCACCGACGATCTGGTGACGCTGGGGCAATTGTATCGCCGCGACAACAAGAACGACCAGGCCATGGCCACCTTCAAGCACTGCTTGGAATTGGAGCCGGACTCGGAAAGCTGCCTCTCCAACCTCGCGTTTCTGTACACCGATCTTTCCGACAACCAACAGGCCATCGCGCTCCTGGAGAAGAATCTCCCCAAGAAAGTGGATTCTTCGCAGCTTTATGTCGCCATGGGATACGCCTATCAGCGCAGCAAGAATTACAAGAAGGCGATTGAGTTCTACCGCAAGGCGATTGCGCTGGACCACAGCAACCTCAACGTCAATCGCAGCTTGGCGGAATGCCTGCTGCAAGACGGCCAGTTGAAAGCGGCGCTCGATGAATACAAGGCCATCGTCGAGATCGACAAGACCGACGCGGATTCCTACCTGCGCATCGGCCAAATTTACCGGCGCATGAACAACTACGACGCCGCGTTGCAGAATCTTTTGAACGCCCAGTTGTTGCGCCCGGATTCCATCGAGGTCACTTACAACCTGGCGCTTCTGTATGAGGAAGAGAACAAGTACGATCAGGCGCTCGCCAAGCTGAACGATTTGTTGAAGACCACAGAGAAGAAAGAAGGAGATTATTCTCCGGCGGAGCTCACCAATCGCGGTATTTTTCTGGAGCGATTGGGCGTGGTTTATCGGAAGATGGAAAAATATCCGGAAGCCATCCAGGTGTTCGAGCAGTTGAAGGCGCTCGACAAGGCCAACGCCACCAAGGCCGACAGCTTGATCATCGACACGTATCGCGTGGCCAAGCAGTACGACAAGGCCACCGACCTGTGCAACAAGGCGATCCAGCAATATCCGAAGGAGCGCGGATTCAAGCTGCAGTTGGCGCAGATTACCGACGAGAAGGGCGATTACGCCGGCGCCATCGCTCAACTCCAGAAGATGCTGACGAACACGAAGGACGACGCGGACGTTTACATCGCCATGGCGCAGATTCAGCAACACGACAAGAAATACGCGGACGCCGTCAAGAACGTCCAAGCGGCGCAGCCCTTGGCGTCGGACGAACAAAAAGAAGGCCTTCTGTTTTTCCTCGGGGCGCTCTACGAGCGGCAGAAAAACTACGAGCTTGCGGAATCGAATTTCAATCAGGCGCTGAAGCTGAATCCGGATGACGCCGCTGTTTTGAACTATCTCGGCTACATGCTCGCCGACCGCGGCGTTCGTCTCGACGAAGCGTTGAAGGACATTCAAAAGGCCGTGGACCTGGATCCCACCAACGGCGCGTATCTCGACAGTCTGGGCTGGACCTATTACAAAATGAAGAAGTACGACATGGCGGAAATGTATCTGCTCAAGGCCCTTGAGAAGATGCCGAAAGATCCGACCATTCACGACCACATGGGCGACATCTACCTGGCCACCAACCAACTCAAGCTGGCCACCAGCGAATATGAGAAATCGCTGAATTACTATCACCAGAATCCCGACGACAGCAACGTCGATGACGGCGAAATGGCCAAGGTGCAGAGGAAACTGGACGATCTCAAAGCCCGACTCGCGCAGAATGTCACCAAATAGACGGCTTCTCACGCGTCCGCTCACGGTATATTCCTTTGCCAAAATCAATCTCGGCCTGAAAATCATCGGCCGCCGGGCCGATGGTTTTCACGAGTTGAGGACCGTCTTCCAAACCATCGATCTGTGCGACCGCCTGCGCTTCACGCCGCGGCGCGACGGGCGTCTTCACCTGACCTGCGCCGATCCCCAGTTACCGGTGAATCGCGCCAACCTGGTTTTGCGGGCGGCGCGTCTGCTCAGGTCCGAGACCGGGAGCGCGCAGGGCTTCGACATTCATCTGGAGAAAAAGATCCCGGTGGGCGCGGGGTTGGGAGGCGGCAGCTCGAACGCCGCGGCCACGCTTTTGGCGATCCATCGAATGGCGCGATTGCGCTTGACGACCGCGCAACTCCTCGCGCTGGCGGCGAAGCTGGGCGCCGATGTCCCCTTCTTCCTGATCGGAGGCCGCGCCCTGGGAATCGGGCGGGGCGACGAGCTGATCCCGTTGCGCGACGCGCGCCCGACGCCTCTTCTTGTAGCCTGTCCCAACCTCTCGATTTCCACGCGCGAGGCGTATCAAGAGGCAAGTTTGTGGTTGACAAACAAGCGTCGGCCCAATAACATGACTCGTTTTCTTTCAGAGGTCTTTGAAAAAGAGAGTGCGCTGGAGTTGTTTGAAAACGATTTCGAGAGCGTTCTTTTTCCTGAATATGCAAAACTTCGTCGCTTGAAAGCGACGCTGCTCGCGGCCGGAGCTCGCGCGGCGCTGATGACCGGGAGTGGATCGGCATTATTCGGGGTTTTTTCGTCTCCCGCGGCAGCGCGACGAGCGGAGGTCCAGCTCCAGTCGTCCCATTCAACCTCCCGGCTGTCGACCTTTGTGGCGCACAGCCTTCCGCGGTCTCAATACTGGAAAAGGATTTTTGCCGCCTCGATCTGACGAAGGA
>CAZIDA010000341.1:0-4346 GCA_964537865.1 uncultured Acidobacteriota bacterium | reverse complement strand
GGAATGCGGACCGGGCCTTTTGCGATATCTTGGGCAGGCGGTCGCGGCCCTTCGGATTCGGCGCGGCGGACATCGCTTTCGGGGGTCGTCTAACTGGTAGGACACCAGCCTTTGGAGCTGTGAATCGGGGTTCGACTCCCTGCCCCCGAGCCACAACTTTTACGGAGCCGAGACGCCGCATGTATGACGAGATCAAGATTTTTACCGGCAATGCCAACCCCAAGTTGGCGTTGGAAATTGTAAGATACCTGAAGAGGCCGTTGGGAAACTGTTTGCTCACGCGCTTCTCGGATGGCGAGATCAATTTTCAGATTCTCGAAAACGTGCGCGGCGCCGACGTCTTCATCATCCAACCGACGTGCCGCCCGGTGGATTCGAATTTGATGGAGCTGTTGGTGATGCTGGACGCGTTCAAGCGCTCCTCGGCGCGGCGCACCACGGCGGTGATTCCGTATTACGGCTACGCGCGACAGGATCGCAAAGACAAGCCGCGCGTCCCCATCTCGGCCAAGTTGGTCGCCGATCTTCTGTCGACGGCGGGCGCGGATCGCGTGTTGACGATGGATTTGCACGCGGCGCAGATTCAAGGATTCTTCAATGTGCCGGTCGATCATTTGTACGCCGGCCCGGTGCTGGTGAAATACTTCAAGCGGCGCGCCATTGAGAACTTGATGGTGGTTTCCCCGGACACCGGGGGCGTGGAACGCGCCCGGTCGTTCGCCAAGCGGCTGCATTGCGATCTGGCCATCGTGGACAAACGCCGCGAAAAAGGAAAAGAGGCCGAAGTGCTCAACGTGATCGGCGACGTCGACGGCCGCAACGCTTTGATCGTCGACGATCTCATCGACACGGCGGGCACGTTGGTGCGCGTGGCCCAGGCCTTGAAAGACCAAGGGGCCCAACGCCTGCTGGCTTGCTGCACGCACGCGGTGTTCTCAAACAATGCGCTGGAGCGCATCGAGGATTCCGCGATTGAGGAAGTGGTGGTGACGAACTCCGTTCCCACCGAGCCGTTGCAAGATTCGCCAAAAATTCGTTGCTTGACGATCGGTCCGCTCCTGGGAGAAGGCATCAAGTCGATTCACCAGGAGACATCGATCAGCCGCTTGTTTGACAAAAAATGAAGCTCATGTAACTCTGGTGGTTGCGTGGCTCCTTGAAAACTGGCCGCAATTTTTTTAACCATGATAATCCCCCTGGGGGGATGAAAGTAGGTGAAGCATGAAAGCCATTCACGTTCAAGCCAAGGTGCGAAGCGAAAGAGGAACGCGCGCCTCGCGCCGCATTCGCCGGGAAGGACTCATTCCGGCGGTGGTCTACGGCGCCTCCCAAGAAGCGCTCTCGCTGGTCGTCAATCCGAAAGAAATCGTCGCCATTCTAAATTCCGAAACCGGACACAACTCCGTCTTCACGCTCGAAATCGAAGGCCATGGAAAGCACACCGTCCTGATCAAGGACTGGTTGTTCGAGCCGGTGAGATCGCAGTTGCTGCACGCCGATTTCTATCGCATCGCGCTCGACAAGGCCATTAAGGTGACGGCGCCCATTCGCGCCGTGGGCGAAGCGGAAGGCGTCAAGCTGCAAGGCGGCATTCTCGAAATCGTGCTTCGCGACGTGGAGATCGAATGCCTCCCGGCGGATATTCCCGATCACATCGAAGTGGATGTCACGCACTTGGTTTTTGGCGCCAACATTCGCGTCAGCGATCTGAAGGTGGACTCCAAAATTAAGATCCTCTCGGAGCCCCATTTGACGATCGCGCACATCACTTCAGTGAAGGAAGAGAAGCCCGCGGTTGAAGCGGCCGTCGAAGGCGTGGCGCCGGAAGCGCCGGCGGAGCCGGAAGTCATCAAGAAGGGTAAGGTGACCGCGGAAGGCGAAGAGGCGGTGGAAGCCCCCGAGAAGGAAAAGAAGTAAGCCGATTCACCGGGGCGATCCTTTCGTCGTGGCAGCCATGCGATTGATTGTGGGTTTGGGAAATCCGGGAACTCGCCACGAAGCGACTCCACACAATCTGGGATTTCTCGTGGTGGACGCGTTGGCGCGGGAGTTGGAGATCGGCATTCGACGCCCGGAAGCGGACGCTTTGCTGGGCTTGGGACGATGCGGCGACGAAGAAGTGCTGTTGGCGAAGCCGCAGACCTTCATGAATCTCAGCGGTCGCGCGGTGAGCCAATTGCTGGAACGGTTTGAGTTGAAGCCGCAGGATCTGATTGTGGTGGTGGATGATCTGGATCTTCCGTGGCGGCAGTTGCGGATTCGGGAGCGCGGCGGCGCGGGAACGCACAACGGCCTGCGCTCAGTGGCGGAGGCCGTGGGCACGGATTTTCCCCGCGTCCGCATGGGCATTCAGCCGGGCTTTGAAATCGAGGACGCCGCTCAATTTGTTTTGGCGCCTTGGAGCCGGCGGCAACAAGAGGACGTGGAAGAATTCGTGGCGCGTGGCGCTCAGGCCGCCCGAGCCATCGCGAGCGACGGAGTCGCCGCCGCCATGAACCGGTTTAATGGGACGGGCGGGCCGGAAACGGACCGTGACGAAGCTCCGCCCGGGCGATGAAGTTTGTTAACAGCAACGCCAGCAAGAAGGAGAGTTTTTGTGGACCGACTTTATGAGATCATGTTCATTGTGAATCCCACCGTCCCGGACGAGGACGTGGACAAATTGATCGCGCAGTTTGAAACCACCGTGACTTCCACCCAAGGAGAAACTCAGAAGGTGGAACGGCTGGGCAAACGCAAACTCGCGTACAAGGTGGGACGCTTTGTCGAAGGAAACTACGTCCTGTTCACGGTGAAGAGCGGCGGCGAGACCGTCAAGGAATTCGAGCGACGGCTTCGCGTCACCGACTCCATCATTAAGTTTCTCACCGTGCGCGTCGATGAAGATTTGAAGCGCCTCGAGAAGATGAAAGCGAAGCGCGCGGCGCGCGCGGCGCGAAAGCCGCAACGAACGCCGCCTCCGGTCGAGACGCCCGAGGCTCCACCTGCAGCGGAGCCCGAACCGGAGCCGCCGGCCGCGGCGCCGGAAGGTTGAAGAATTTTTGGTAGCCGGCCCCGATGGGTCGGGGCCGGACGTCACAACGGTCAACACGAGCCCGCGGTACCCAAAACGTACCGCGGCTACCAAAGCATCCACGGTTCTGTTTTCGGAGCAGGGCGCCTGCCCCACTAAGGAGTGAAGCATGGAGATTCGAAAGAGCAATCACGGGCCCTCACGCGAAGGATCGCGAGGGCCTTCGTCCGGCGGTCCGCGCGGCAGCCATGATCGTCCCGCGACCGGCCGTCGCGAATTTGTGCGCCGCCGCCGCGTCTGTAAATTCTGCGTCGAGAAGATCGATTACATCGACTGGAAAGATTATCGGCTGTTGTCGCAGTTCGTTCCCGAACGCGGAAAGATCATGCCGCGCCGCCTCTCCGGCGTGTGCTCCCCGCACCAACGGCGCTTGAAGGAAGCCATCAAGCGGGCGCGCAACATCGCGCTGCTGCCGTTCGCCACAGAATAAGCTTTCTGCGGAAAGAAGACCGGCGGTACGGAGCGGAGCGCAATGCGCGTTGGCGCCCCGCTTGGCGCGCTCTCGATTTTCCAGAGAATCGAGCGCAGTGACGAGCGGAGAAAGCAATGGAGCATCTCGAAGCGACGGGATGTTTTGAAACGGATGGAGGAAACATGGAAGTCATTTTGAAAGAAGCGATCGAGAAGTTGGGCTCTCAAGGCGACATCGTGAAGGTGGCCGACGGATACGCCCGAAACTATCTCATCCCTCAGAAGCTCGCTGTGATCGCCAGCCCCGGAAATCTGAAGTTGGTGGAACAGATCAAGATTACGGCGCTTAAGAAGGAAACGACCGAAAAGAAGCAAGCCGAAGATCTGGCCGCGCTGCTGGCGCAGGTCACGATCACCGTGGCGCGCAAGGTGGGCGAGAACGACGTGCTGTACGGTTCCGTCACGTCCATGGATATTGCGGAGGATTTGAAGAAGCAAGGCTACGAGATCGATCGCCGCAAGATTCATCTGGAAGAACCGCTCAAGACCATCGGCGAGTATCAGGTGCCGCTCAAGCTGCATCGCGAAGTCACGGCCACACTCAAAGTCAACGTGGTTCCGGAACCGGCGCAGTAGGGCGGACCATCGCCGGCCGGTTCCCTCTTTCGCGACATTCCACCCTCCACGCGGCAAACCGACAAAATCCTGTTTTCTGCCGGGAATTTTGAGGTCTTCATGACGCGCGCAGGAGCTTCATGGGGATGCGGCCCCAGGCCGCGCCTGAATGTCGCGTCTTCGTTATCCCCGGTGAAAATAGGAGGGTCTTCGGTCGCGTCCGCGGCGCGTCGCTGTGAATTTTCTG
>CAZIDA010000340.1:0-4347 GCA_964537865.1 uncultured Acidobacteriota bacterium | reverse complement strand
CATTATAACCCTTCGCTAGGTAAGATGAATTGCTCCAAGCCGCGGCCGAAGAATTCTGAGGCAAACCTGTCTGTAGCGCTGTCGCATCCAAGGACATGGAAATGTTCCGCTTGCCTGCGAGTCCGTTCACCGCAGAGGCCCGCCGCAGATGGCAGAGGTTACGCGGAGAACCCCCGATTATTTTCGGAGCAAGTCCTCATGGTTGCCCCGGCGACCACTCAAGGGGATGAAAACGATCACGTGGATTGGAACTGATCGCAGCCTCGTCCCCGAAGGGGACGCGTCCTCCAGCCCAGGGTAGTCCGCCCGCTCTCGGGCGGACTACCCTGGGCGCCAAATCGCGCAAACGCTCCGATAACCCCAACGGGATTATGGCAAACATCCTGGCCTCTTTCCGAAGCCGATCTACAATTTCAAAAACTCGCGCAACTTCTTCGTCTGGCTTCGGCTCACCGGAACCACCGTCTCCTTTTTATCCATCATCTTCAATTGAAGGGAGCGATTGAACCACGGGATCACTTCCTTAATCTTGTTGATGTTGACGATGAAGGCGCGATGAACCCGCCAAAACACTTTGGGATCGAGGTTGGCCTGAAGCTCTTCCAGGGTGCGGTAATTGGAGGCGCCCACCAAGTCCGGTGTCACAACCGAAATCACGCCATCTTCCACGTTGGCGAAAATGATGTCGGTGGAATCCACCAACAACATCCGATTGACGGATTTGACCAGCAGCTTGAAGCGCTGCTCCGGCTGGCCCTGCACGATGTTCAGAAGATTCTTGAACTGATCTTCCATGAAAGCCGTGTTGTTGATTTGCTGTTTCGCTTTGGCGATGGCTTTATCGAGCCGCAGCTTGTCGATCGGCTTCAAGACATAATCGACGGCGCTGAGGTCGAAGGCCTTCAGCGCGTAATGATCGTAAGCGGTGACAAAAATAATTTTGGGAAGCGGGATCTTCTTCGCGATCAAACGGTCGATGGTCTGCAATCCATCCAGCCCCGGCATTTGAATGTCCAGGAACATCAACTGCGGCTTGGTTTTCTTGACCAAGTCGATGGCCTCCAAACCGTTCTTGGCCTGGCCTACGACGCGAATGTCGGGGTTGGCTTCCAAGAGGAACGCCAGCTCCTCTCGCGCTAAAGGCTCGTCATCGACCAAAATGGACTCGATATGCATTTCGTGCGTCGTCTCCTTCGCGCGGAGTTCGGTTTTTCAGTTCCGCCTTCTTCTATTTTCTTTCGACGGCCGTTTCAAGCTCCGGAATTCGAATCAATGTCCGCGTTCCCCGCCCCGGTTCGCTCTTGAGTTGAAGCTGATAATCGCTCCCATAAACCACTTTCAAACGTTCGTTGACGTTCGAGATTCCGATCCCTTCCGTGTAGGCCTTCCGCAATTGATCTTCCGGCATCCCGATGCCGTCGTCCGCGATTTGGATGACCAGATGTCCGCCATCCCGATAGGTGCGAATGCTGACGGTGCCGCCTTCCACGCGATTGGCCAAACCGTGTTTGATGGAATTCTCGATGATCGGCTGAAGGATCATGCTGGGAACGACGGCGGAAGTCGTGGTCGGGTCCACCGACTTCTCAATCCGCAGCTTGTCGTGACCGAAGCGCGTCACTTCGATATCCAAATAATCGTCGATGGATTCCAATTCCTCTTCCAGCGTGACAAAGTTGTCGTGCGTCTTGAGCAGCTTGCGCAGTAAATTTGACAGCTTCAACACCATGTTCCGGGCATTCTCCGGCCGCGTGCGAATCAACGAAGCAATGGAATTCAGCGTGTTGAAAAGAAAATGAGGATTGATCTGGCTGGAAAGAACGTCCAGCCGCGCTCGCATTACCAGCCGCTCTTGCTCTTCAAGCTTGACTTCGATGCGCCGCGTGTTCCACACCTTCAGGGCAATGCCGATGGCCATGGGCGTGGCGATCAAAATACAAAACATAATCCAGGGATTGTCGCTGTAAATGCTGTACAGCCACACGGAGTTCGAAGGCGCCAGTTGCGCCAAGCTGATCCGCAAGACTTCCAATCCCAGACTCGCCGACAAGAGTATGAACTGCCAGTCGATGTTTCGAAACGTCACGGCGTTCCTCAGCGACCGGTAAATGTTCAAATCGAAGAAGGGCGAGAATTGCCAGATGTCTTCTTTGTTCTTGCAGAGCGCGCGCAAGCCGCCACCCAACAGGCCGGCGATGGCGAGCATCAACGGCGTCAGCCATTCGCGCCGAAACAGCGGCAAGAGACCGAGAATGCCGCCGGTGACTCCTCCGGTGACGTAACCTCCCAGCAACCCGACAATGAAAGTCCCTTCCAAGCTGACATCCGCGGCCACGTAAGTGAGCAGTAGACGCGCGGCTTCCCCGACGGCCAATGGCACGCCCAGCAAAAAAACAAATTGCATCTTCTCGTTGAAGTTTTTCTTTTCGACGAAGAGCAGATGCTCGAAGGTCTTCGAGCGGGCCATCACGCTGGCGAGAGCGGCAATCACCGCCATCTTCAGCAACAGCGTCAGAAGAATAAACTCGTTCTGCGAAAATTGCGGGCTTTGATGCATTTGTATGGCGCCAAGCCATGTTCCGACTGTTTACATAGAGACAAACGAGATTCTACTCACGCTTTGCAAATAATTCAACCGGTGGAAGGAGGGGACGCGAGGGGATGACTGGGCGGTCCATGTTACTCCGTCCAGCGAAAGGCGGGCGTTTCTCCGCGGCGAGCCGAGTTCACGAGTTGGTGCGCTAAGCGCGTCGGCTCAGGAATACGATAGCGAGGCGAACAGCGAAGCACCAAGCGGCAAGCGCTCGTCAAATCACTCTTATGGCCGACGGAAATGAAGATGGGATTCGTGAGACCGCGAGTTCTGAGCGCCCAGCCGATGGTCTCGCTCTTCTCAGCCAACCGCACATGACTCCCTCGCCGGGGAGATAATCGCTCTTCATCAAACTCTCCCACCAAGATGCTTTTCCCGCAGCCGACCGTAGGAATCCCAAGAAGAAGGCCGAGGTGACAGGCGATCCCAAAGCGGCGGGGATGCGCCAGGCCGTGTCCATCCACCAATAAAACGTCCGGTCGAATCCGAAGTCGGCTCCAAGCTTTCACGATGGCCGCCGACTCGCGAAACGACAACAATCCCGGCACGTACGGAAAATTCACGCGTGTTCGGATCACGCTGCGATCCACCACTTCAAGCCGCGGCAGGCTCAACACAACGACTCCCGCGAAGACCGTGTTCGAATTCTTTCGCAATAAAAACCCGGTTGCCGTTGTTTCCGATGTGTCATACGAAATATCAGCGCCGGCCACATACCGGATTCTCTGAAGTTCCAGAGGACAGGTGACGACCCGGTCGCGAAGCTTCTTCTGAAACTGGACGGCCTCGCGAGGAGTCAGCTTTTCAAACGGAAACGGTTTCATGGGCTGGGGATCCTTCACTCAAGCGTATTTTCAAATGACTCTGAGGTGACAATCGCATGGCGCAGACAAGAGTGTCCGCGCCACTTGGTTTTTCTGCAGTCCGTCATTCCGAACTCGACACCTGCGTCGTCTTTCGAAACTTCACGCGTCCTTTGCCGCCCGGGGCGGCCGATTGCATCATCTTCTGATCGTCGAGCACGCCTTCCCATCGCGCCACCACCGCCGTGGCAACGCAGTTCCCGGTGACGTTGACCGCGGTTCTTCCCATATCCAAAATCTGGTCGATGCCCAAAAGCAGGGCGACTCCTTCCATCGGCAGATTGAACGTGGTGATGGTTCCGGCTAAAACCACCAACGACGCGCGCGGCACACCGGCGACGCCTTTCGAGGTGAGCATCAACGTCAACATCATCGCCAATTGCGTTTTGATGTCCAACGGAATCCCAAACACCTGCGCCACAAAGATCGAAGCCAAGGAAAGATAGAGCGTGGCGCCGTCGAGGTTGAAACTATATCCGGTGGGCAGCACAAAACCGACGATATCGCGCGGACATCCAAAATTCTCCATCGATTCCATGGCCGCCGGCAACGCCGCCTCACTCGACGCCGTCGTGAACGCGATGGTGAACGGCTCGCGAATCGCCTTGAAGAGCCGTAGGAAGGGAACGCGAATGATCATGCAGATCACTGTGAGAATCACGAACACGAAAAAGATGAGCGCGCCATAAAACGAAACCAGCAAACTGGCGTAGCCTCGCAGGACGCCCAATCCGCGCGCGCCGACTGTCGCCGCAATCGCCGCGAGCACGCCGAGCGGCGCAAATTTCATCACCAGGTTGGTGAATTTGAACATGATTTCGGCGAGCGAGTTGAGAACGCCCAACATCGGTTTTCCCTTTTCGCCGATCGCCGCCAATGCCAATCCAAAAA